>NZ_JBZEGI010000130.1:0-274 GCF_058216415.1 Dyella sp. SYSU CM1112
CCGACGATGCTTTCAGAGAACGGTCAACCAGCGAATCAAGGGCATGCTGTTTTTGCTGCTTTGTCTCAGCAATTATAAGCTGTCTACGGCCTGCGTTGGCGTTATGCCCGCACCTGGCTGCTGGTCACAGGCAACGACAACGCCATCAAGGTGCTGCTGCCTCAGCCTCCACGAACAAGGTTATCTGCTCACCAGCGAGACGGCATTGCTCTGGCATGCCGCGGATGCCGCGCGGATTGATCGACCGCGCCTGGCTGCAGCAGTTGTACCGGCT
>NZ_JBZEGI010000131.1:0-274 GCF_058216415.1 Dyella sp. SYSU CM1112
TGAAAACGCTGGCAGCGGTGGATCGCCTGCATTACGCGGTCAAAGCCAATACGCATCCGACCATTTTGCGTGCGCTTGCCGAAGAGGGGTTTGGTTTCGAATGCGTGTCGCCCGGCGAGTTGAAGGCGGTGATGGCGGCGGTGCCTGAATCAGCGCCTTTGTTGTTCACGCCTAACTTCGCGCCACGCGCCGATTATGAGTGGGCCTGGACCACGCGCGCCACGGTGTCACTCGATTCGCTCTATCCACTGGAGTATTGGGGTGAAGTATTCCG
>NZ_JBZEGI010000132.1:0-272 GCF_058216415.1 Dyella sp. SYSU CM1112
TTGACGTCTACTGGGAAAGCGTACCTGCCTCGCGGGATGTCATAGCCGTAAGTCTTTATGTAGCATTCTTTCCACAGATCCTAAGTGGCCCTATCCAGCGTTCTCCGGAGTTTTTCGAGCAAATTACGGCTCCAACCTTCGGCACGCTGCAGCCAGCTGTTTTTGAGCGTGCCGTCGCACAACTTCTTTTAGGCTTCTTTGAAAAGCTTGTCGTCGCTGATCATATTGGCGCCTTAGTTCATGCTATTGATGCCGATCTAGGCGCCAGTGGT
>NZ_JBZEGI010000133.1:0-271 GCF_058216415.1 Dyella sp. SYSU CM1112
CAGCGGCCCCTCGCCCAGTTGCGTACGCAACACGTAATGCAAGGGCTCCGTATCGGGTTGTGCTTGCCAGGTCAGCTGATAGCGGGTGCTGTCCAGCGGCTTGACCTGGGCCTTTTCCAGCAGGCGCAGAAACGCCCAGTCGCCGGTGGCGTCGAAGGCAATGCGTACGCCGGCATGCAGGGTTTCCCAGGTCAGCATCGCGTGACCGGCCAGGCCATCGCCCGGCCAGGCCACGCGTGCCCAGGCTTCGGGCTGGTTGAAATACACGATC
>NZ_JBZEGI010000134.1:0-271 GCF_058216415.1 Dyella sp. SYSU CM1112
GCTGCTCATCAAACACCAGCGTGCCGTCAGAAATGTCGATATCTGCCGTCGGATTGGAGAACCCAAAATGGCTCCAGCTAAACAACACCATGGTGTGCGCGGGGTCGAGCTTATAAGTCACCGGCGCGGCCTGGGCCGACAACGCTGCGCTGAGCAGCCCGGCGAGTATGACGTAACGGAAGGTACGCATGAAAAGTCTCCTGCCTTTATCAAAGGAATGGGTAAGTGCCTTTCGGCCGGACTCCGGGTTGAACGCTTCGCTCTCTCCGGA
>NZ_JBZEGI010000135.1:0-271 GCF_058216415.1 Dyella sp. SYSU CM1112
GGCAGGTTCCAATGTCGTACACCACCTCGGGCTGGCCCTCTGGCGACACCAAGACGACTTTGCCCGAATAAGTGGCCAAGTAGGCGCCTCCATGCGGAGCAAAGCGGGCGGCGTACACCCAATCCTGAGGAACGCCGCCTATCATCGTTATCTCCAGCCGGATACCGCCCACCTCCATGACGCTGTCTGGGCCGGTTCGGGCAAAGCGATTTAGGCTGGCTTCCTCCACGTCCAACGTCGCAGGGTCAATGCCGGTCAGGATCTTGAACGC
>NZ_JBZEGI010000136.1:0-270 GCF_058216415.1 Dyella sp. SYSU CM1112
GGTATGCGCCAAGAGGCTCATTTTCGCGAGTGCTACAAATTACGGGGTGAATGGGTGGATGATGTGGTCGTCGCCCTGCTGGCGCGCGATTGGCGTTGACGTCGGCGGGGGCTTGGAATGACTGCTGTCGCCACGGTTGCCTGGCATCCATGGCTAGAGGCGCAGCTCCCAAAAGCATGGCAAGATGCGGGTTCATCCTGCCGTAGGCTAGGTCAATTCCATCGCTACCCCGGTTTTCCTCGTGTCCAGCAATTCCATCGGCAAGCTGTT
>NZ_JBZEGI010000137.1:0-269 GCF_058216415.1 Dyella sp. SYSU CM1112
CCGTGATCGTCGGGCCATTACCACGCAAGCTCACGTCGGTAACGTCAAATGAGACGGCACCGTCGTAAAGGTTGATGTTCTCACCGAACGGATGCTCACCCAGAGGCTCGATGTTTTGATCGACCTGGATCAGCTTCTGGTATTCCTGGTCCGGAGTCACCGAAGCAGTCTGGGCGCGACACAAACCGGCCACCACAAACAACGCCGCTACCCACAGGCAGCTCCCTTGCCAACGTGCATGCATCGAATTGTCCCCTTGAGCCCGCGCA
>NZ_JBZEGI010000013.1:0-135761 GCF_058216415.1 Dyella sp. SYSU CM1112
CACGCATGTGTTGGCGCAGAGCACGGGCACGGTGACGTATGTGTACACCGATCCGCAAGGGACACCGCTGGCGGAAGCGGATGCGAACGGCAACATCACGGCGACGTTCGAGTACACGCCGTATGGGACATATGCGCCTACTGGAACGAGCAACCCGGGGCCGAATCCGAATGGGCCGGGGTATACGGGGCATGTGAATGATCCGGAGACGAATCTCGTTTACATGCAGAGGCGGTATTACGATCCGGTGACGGGGAGGTTTCTGAGCACGGATCCGGTCGAGCCTACTGTGGGGAATCTCTTTAATTTCAATCGCTATGATTACACGAACAACAATCCAATTGTTAACATCGACCCAACTGGAAAAAATGCATGTGGGAATAGCCAAGACAGTACTTGTAATGTGATTATTACAATTCAGGACCGGGCAAAAGATAGTAGTGGCCACTACAGTGATGCTTATACTAAAGTCAAATATCAAGCCGACTATAATGCCACTGCTTCGGTTACCGTGAATGGCAAGTTGACAGGCACTTATCTGGTGAAAACGACACCATCAGATTCCTCGAAATATGCAACTGTAGCGAACGGTACATATAAGGCATCTCTTACAGAGCACAGTGGGCAATTGGCAGTTCGCCTACAGCCAACGACTGCAATACCGACTGTGGGGCCAAATCCATCTAGGCGAGATGGTGCGTCGATTGCCGAAGGTATTCTAATTCACAGATCAGGTATCAACAATTTCACGGGTGTTGGGCGAGATGGAAGGGCCGTCTCGGAGGGCTGCCAGGTCGTATGTCGGACAGAGTATGGAAGCTTTTTACATGCGACCGGGATGGCCCCAAGCGCGGGCGCACCCCAGCGTCACTTTACCGTGACAATTGATACGTTGGAGAATGAAAAGCAATGAATCTAAATAAATTCATTGGATTGCTGCTGGTATTTATTTCAGGCGCTTTTATTTGTGACCTATCCTTGGCTGCCGACTTAAGTTGCGACGAACTGAAGTCGTCGATAGACATGGTTCGATCTAATTCAACTGACACACTTACGGGATATAGAGTCGCTGCGGGCAATAGTTACCGTGTTGATGTTATCTTTGCGTTTAAATATTTCGAGCTGAACGACAAAGATATGCGTGCGGGACGTCGGCTATTCAAAATATTGCCCAAAAACGATAAGCAGTATGGGATATGGCTAACGATGGGAGATAGCCTTTGTAATGATGAGAGTGTGGCTGATATGAAGCTACTTGATGAATTTAGTGCGCGCTTCTCGTTATTACTGTCGCGGGCCGTTATGTCTAATCCGGATGAAATGCCACGATATGTGGAATTTTCTCTAATGGCTGCTCAGGATCCTCATAGCGATTTCGCATTGCAGATGAAGCGCGTTTGCCTTGCAAAGCACGAAGCCTTCAAGAGGGCAGTTAAGGGATTATCCATTGCCGACAGGCATTGGTTTGCGGCACACGTGATGCATGTAGACCATTGTAAACCATTGGCATTACCTGAATTGAATTAGTACCAACATCGGCCATCAGCTACTCTGAGAACTCAGATGGCAATGGTCTGAAGTTTGGTTGTTCTACGTCGTTCGGGACGTTTATGACATTGTTGGTCGGAGGCATGACTTTAGCGATTGCCGCAATATGGAATCGATTTGGTAGGTGATCCAAAACGCAAGGGATATTTCCGGCGTGTGGATGCGGGTTACGCGAACCTCGTTGCTTTCTCACCGACGATATGGGTGCGAAAGATTGGGGCAAATTGGAGGTGAAAACGCAACACGGGTATGTGGATCGACGTCCCCCCGCTTTCAGTAGCGGGACGAATTAGAGTCCGGGGTTAACTTTAGCTGCTTTGCATAGGCGTCGGGTGTCAGTCCGCCCAGCGCCTTCTTAGGTCGTTCTTCGTTGTATTCCCGACGCCAGGTTTCGATCTCGGTGCGTGCATGCAGCAAGCTGGGAAACCAGTGTTCGTTGAGGCATTCATCGCGGAAGCGCCCGTTGAAAGATTCAATGTAGGCGTTCTGGTTGGGCTTCCCGGGTTCGATCAGGCGCAGCTGCACACCGCGTTCGTGCGCCCACGCAACCATGGCTTTCCCGCAGAACTCTTTGCCGTTGTCGCTGCGAATAACCCTCGGTAATCCGCGAGTGAGTGCGAGACGACCCATCACGCGCGTCACGCCAATGCCGGAGATCGCTCGCTCAACTTCGATCACCACCGCCTCATGCGTGGCGTCATCGACGACTGTCAAGCACTTGATGACACGCCCATCGGCCGTGCGATCGAACACGAAGTCCATCGACCAGACCTCATTCGGTGCCGACGGGCGGAACAACGGTTGTCGCTCACCTGCCGGCACCTTCTTTCGCTTGCGCCGGCGTACCTGCAGCCTTTCCTCCTGATACAGCCGCTCCACGCGTTTGTAGTTCACCGACTCACCTTCTTGCCGAAGCTTCAAATGGATCATCCCCACGCCATAACGCTTGTGCCGTTGCGCCAGAGCTACGATTCGCTGGCGCAAAGCTACGTTGCGGTCTGGCTGCGCCTGGTAGCGATACGCGCTGGCACTCATGCCCACAATGGCCAACGACCGCCGCTCGCTCAGTCCTTTATCGATCATCTGGCGCACCCACTCACGCCGGGCCGGTGCGCCTACGGTTTTTTTCGCAGAACATCTCGGATGACCTCATTCTCAAGCATCTGCTCGGCCAACAGCTTCTTCAGCCGCGTGTTCTCCGTCTCCAGTTCCTTCAGACGCTTGGCGTCCGGCACGCTCATACCACCGAACTTGCTGCGCCACAGGTAATACGACGCCTCGCTGAAGCCATGCTTCCGGCACAGCTCCTTCACGGGTATGCCGGCATCCGCCTCACGCAGGAAGCCGATGATCTGTTCTTCGGTAAACCGCTTCTTCACGTCCAATCTCCTTCAGTTGGGGGATTGGACTCCAAATCGTTGAGCTACTCAAAAGCGGGGGGACGTCGCGGGATGCACGTTTATGCGTCGAGTTTCGGACAGCTTCAGTAGGATTGCTAGTGGGGCTTTTGGCGATGCGAATGGGTCGCCGACGAGACCGTTAGGCCAGATGCAAGCCACGACTGGCTGCATCAATGGTGCAGTAAACGAGGATCTGGCTACTGCGGCTGCGGCTGCTGCGCCGGTGGCTGATGCGGTACCCGGAGCAACGCTCAGCGCCTGCGTATCAGGTGAGAAGTGCGGTGGCGGCGATTGGGCTATGGGTGTCTTGTTGATGGTTCCTGGCGAAGGAGAAGAAGCAGATGCTGCTTCTATCGTCGTGCACGGTAATTCGGCACTGAGTACTCGTACTGCTTATTTGTATCGGTTAACGGAACTTAATACGGGTGAACTTTTAAAATGGGGTATTTCGAAGAATCCATTTAGACGATATACCCAAGGCTTTATGGAAAGTAAAAGAATCGAACCTATGATTTCAGGATCGCGACGCGAGATGCTAAATTTGGAGCGATGGATCGTAGAGCATGATCCTGGTCCCCTAAATCGGGAATCTTGGGCTGGGAAAAAAGCGGGAGATGTTCCATGAAAGTTGTAGACGATGAGGAGCGGGCGCAGCCTCTCTCTCTTGGTGTAATAATGGGTGGTGCCACCTTAGTCAACAAGCCTTGGGATAGTGCAATTAGAGAATTATCTATTCGCATCAGTGAAGCACGGAAAGGCGTCGATGCGTCTTTGAATTTGAATGTTGTATTTCACGTTCCTGGGAATATGCTGAAGCCCCAGTTCGTTGGGGTACGTACAGGGCGGTTTTCTAAATCCCGGGCTTTACTTATGGTCCAGGTCGCAGTACCGGAGGAAGTGCCACCAGATCCAATGGCCTATATCAAAACTGCCATTCATGCTGCTATTGACGAGGCGGCTCAATGGGCATTGAAGCGCAAAGTACCGATCGATGTTTCCAGGTTACGTTACATACTTGAACGAGCGTAGTCACAACAAAGTAGTGACTTACCCGACCATGCAACCTCCTTTTACGTTGGACTTTCCAGGATGTCCAAACGCGAATTGGCTAATTACCGATTACCGAGCGAGGTTTCTCGAAATTCTCACCTTTTTGTTGGATACCTCCGCAAACCGGCGACGAACATCACACGGCTTATGCCACTGCTTCACTGCACGAGCTATTTGCACCATTCAACGCCCTTGTGCATAAAGAGCTGTGAGCAACTGCTAGGCATGGCCGGAGGAACGGGTAATGCATCGCCTGGTTTCCATCGGCCCAGGCGCTGCAAAATCTCCGGCATTTCCGAGTCGATGACGGGCAAGCGATTGCCGTCGTCATAGCCCGTTTTTCCACGGTAGCGAAGCACCTGTCGATACAGGCCCGAGTGGTCTCGCTGGTAGAGCGTTACATAGTAGGTGTATGGAGCATTGGAGGTCGGATCTACCGCAACAACACTTCCCAGCAGAGGCCCTTTCTCGATGAAGCGCGTTTCCTGGTTGTTGTTTTTGCCCGTGACGTTGAAAAACACAAGACGGAATGTATTGGCCGCGCGATCGTATGCGTAGAGAAACGTAGCTATAGCGCAGTTGCTATTACCGCCACGTGCACTGCAGGTTTTCAAGATCAGCAGCGGGTGCTTGTCGCCCGGAGTCGCGTAAACGATCTTGCTGTCGAAAAGCTGGTAGAACGGCCGGTTTGAGGTATCCATGCCGTATTCGCGATATTTCTTCTGCACCGTCTCTTCGGAGCAGTCCGGTACGAGGTTTTTCACGAAGCAAAGAGACACCGGGCCGCCATTGTCGAATAGATCCGCTGGCCCTGCATCCGGTTCTTTTGCGGCAACCAGTGTCCATTGCGAGGATGCTTTGAAAGCAACCGTAAGATCGACGTGCGCGATGATGGTTGATGTCGTTCCATATTGCGACGATAAAGCGGACAGTACTGCTTGATCTATTTTCGATGCGACGATGATCGGCATGTGTTGCGCATGAACGCTCATCGTTTTCAGGCACATGAATGCGGCGAGCAGCGCTATGGACAGCTGCCGGCGGATGCGACTTGTAGAGGAATGCATGATCAAAGTGTCCATTGAAGGGTGGAGCGTCCGTATACACGGCAATCATGCCACGCGGTTGGGGAAGGAGGACGATCGATAGGAAACGCCAGGTCGGCGCGAGGGTTGCTGTGCGACGGAAGGCCATGATGGCAGCTGACCGCCCGGATCGGCAGGACGCAAAAGCGGCCCTATGCCCTTAGTCATGGTTCTCCTGGACAGCCAGCTGTCCGACACTCGGCGAACAACTCCAGGGGATACAAGCATGCGCCTCACCCAGCTGGCTTCTGCCTTTGCCGGTGCGTTGGCTTTGTTCGCGCTGTCGCTCTCGGTGGCCGACCCGGCCGCCGCGCAACAGAACGATCCCAAGGCGGAATTGATCGCCAAGCGCAATGCCATTGAGAAGGAGCTCGAACAGGTCGCCGTGATCGATCGCAAGGTGATGATCAAGATGCGCGACGGCAAATTGATGGCGGCGGACATTTACCGGCCCAAGGGTGCCACCAAGGTGCCGATCATCTTTGTGCGAACCCCGTACAACTTCAATTTCTGGGACGTGAAACTCGGTGCACCACGCGACATGAGTCGCGAGCTCGAAGCGGTCAAGCGCGGCTATGCCTATGTCGAGATCCAGGAGCGCGGTCATTTCTTCTCGCAAGGCCATTACGACATCCTCGGCATGCCGCTGAGCGATGGCAGCGATGAACTCACATGGATGTCTTCGCAGCCCTGGTCCAACGGCAAAGTGGGTACCACCGGCTGTTCGTCGACGGCAGAGTGGCAGTTGGCGGTCGTGGCGCAGAACGATCCCGCGCTGGCGGCCTTCAACGTACAGGGCTTTGGTGCCGGTGTCGGTCACGTCGGTCCCTACTATGAGCAGGGCAACTGGTATCGCGGCGGTGCGCTGCAGCTGTTGTTTGTTTCCTGGATCTACGACTACGGCATCCAGAACCAGGTGCGGCCGATGTTTCCGTCCGACACCTCGCAAGCAGAGCTGATTAATGCCTCGCACTACTTCGACCTTGCGCCACAGATGCCGCCGGTCGACTGGAACAAGGCGTTCTGGCATCTGCCCGAAAAGGACATGATCAAAGCTGTGGGCGGTCCACCGGGTATCTTCGAGACGCATATGCCGATTGCTACCGGCGGCGACATGATCGCGCGCACGCCCAACGATCCGGCCTGGTATAGGGGCGGCCTCTGGCACGAGACCATGCAGATCAAGAAGCCGGGCCTGTGGTTCATGAGCTGGTTCGACGTATCGGTCTCGCCCAACCTGGCTGCGTACAACGAAGTGCGTCGCACGGCGCCAAAAGCCATCGCCAATGAGCAATACGCGATCATCGCGCCGGTGCTGCATTGCGCGTATACGCGTGCCACCGAGCACACCATGATCGGCGATCTCGACGTAGGCGATGCACGCTTCGACTACAACGATCTCGTCTACGGTTGGTTCGATCACTTTCTCAAAGGCGAAGACAGCCCCATGCTGGATAAGCAGCCCAAGGTCATGTACTACGTGATGGGTGCGAATCGCTGGGAGAAAGCCAAGACCTGGCCACCGGCTGGCGCTGTCACGCAGGACTTCTACTTCACCAGCGAAGGACAGGCCAATACGCTTTACGGCAACGGCAAGCTGGTCGCCGCACCGCCCGGTGCCGATCACCCCGACAAGTTCGTCTACGATCCGGCCAATCCGGTGCCTACGTTTGGTGGCGGCGGTTGCTGCCAGGGCAGTGCGGTGAAATTTGGATCCTATGATCAGCGCCCGCAAGAAACACGCAACGACATCCTGGTCTACGACTCCGAACCCTTCAAGCAGGGTACCGAGGTCAGCGGGCCGATCACCGTCACGCTGTATGTCTCTTCCAGTGCGAAGGACACCGATTTCACCTTCAAGGTGATCGATGTGTATCCCGATGGCCGCGCCTTCAACATCACCGAGAACATCCAGCGCATGCGTTACCGCAATGGTTACGACAAGCCATTGGCGTGGATGTCGCCGGGCAAGGTATACAAGGTCACCTTCCAGCCGATCGACACCAGCTACTACTTTCGTCCCGGTCACACGTTGCGCGTGGATGTCTCCAGCAGCAATTTCCCGCGCTTCGACCGCAATCTCAACACCGGTGGCAATAACTACGACGAGGACAAGGGCGTGATTGCCCACAACGTCATCCATCACGACAGCCAATATCCCTCCAAGGTTACCCTTACGGTGGTGCCGAATGGTCAACCGATGGCGGATGGAAAAACGGCCCATTCCGATTAGGGTGGCAGGAGATGGGACGGAGATTATTCGCTGTTTGTCTCCGTCCTCCAGGTCCGCTCAGATCCGTTGGGTGGAACCGGGTGTGGAACCTTTCATGGGCTGAAACATCGAAATGGAGCGATTGCACATTCAAAACCACTGAAGCACGGGAGATGAGCATGGCCATCTTCAACCGTTCGTGCTTGCTTGCAGCCACGGGATTTGTAACTGACGCTGCCGCTTTTGGCTCCTGCTTTTCTCTTTTGGTTGCCCATGCATAGCAGCTATCGATCAACAGTATCGACGCATCACACCATCAACGTGTAGAAGCCTGCGTCGCCATGAGCGACGCGATCTTCTCCGCATCCGTGGGCGTTGCCGGGTTGTAAACCACCATGCTGAGATCCAGTCGGCCATCGACCGCGAAGGCCGAGTACTCGAAAGAGATCGGGCCGAGAACCGGATGCCGTATATGCTTGACGGTCTCGCCATGCACGCCGCGCACTTCATTGTCGCGCCACATCGCCGCGAACTCGGGACTGAGCCGGCAGAGTTCGTTGACAAGCGGTTCCACTTCCGCCGCCGCCCCTGCGCGGGCGGCGTCCACCCGGAATGCGCCCAATACGAATCGCGCGACGCTTTCCCAATCGTATTGCGCTGCGCGAGCGCGTGAGTCGAGAAAGATGAAGCGGAGGATGTTGCGTTGTTCCGGCGGCAACGAGCCGTAGTCCATCAGCATCGCCGTGGCCGCCCGGTTCCAGGCCACGACATCCCAGATTGCCGTTCTGATCACCGCAGGGCTCGGATCCAGTGCATCGAGAACTCGTTGCAGCCTCGGTGTCACGGCGTCGTTCTTCCGATAGTGCGCTTCGGGCAGACGGCCAAGGCCAAGCAGGAACAAATGCTCTCGCTCGACATCCGTCAGCATCAAGGCGCGGGCGATCCGATCGAGCACATCGGGTGAGGGGGCGCCGCCACGGCCTTGTTCCAGCCACGTGTACCAAGTCGGACTGATGTGGGCGCGCTGCGCGACTTCCTCGCGACGCAAGCCGGGTGTGCGGCGGCGCCCGGCAGGAAAGCCAAGCGCGCTCGGATCAAGCTTCATCCGCCGGTCTCTTAGATAAGTCCCGAGCGGGGTCTCGGTGGCGAGGGAGTCGCTTGTCCTGTTAGTCATCTTACTATGATCAACTCACTACTTTACCGGGATAAGCCTAGCACCGAGATTTGTCTCCAGGAAAGCTGGAGATGTGCTTATGCGTGTGTTTGTTACGGGTGCGACAGGCTGGGTCGGCTCGGCCATCGTGCAAGACCTGCTCGCCGCCGGTCATCAGGTACTCGGCCTCTGTCGTTCGGATGAGAAAGCCGCGGCGCTGGCTACCGCTGGCGCCGACGTTCATCGCGGTTCGCTTGAGGACTTGGACAGCCTCAGGGCGGGCGCTGCAAAAGCAGATGGCGTGATCCACACCGCCTTCCATCATGACTTCTCGAAAATGGTGGAGAACGGTGCACAAGAACAGCGTGCCATTGAAGCGATCGGCGCTGTGCTTGCCGGTTCCGATCGCCCGCTCGTGGTGACCTCGGGCATCGCACTGCTGGCGCCGGGCAGTCTCGCGACCGAAACGAGTACGCCGCGGGCTGCCGGCGCATTTCCGCGTAACCCCGAAGCAGCCGTCGCAGCACTGATGGCGCAAGGTATTCGCGCAACGGCAGTGCGCTTGCCGCCCTCGGTACATGGTCATGGCGACCATGGTTTCGTGCCACGCGTGATCGGTTTTGCGCGCGAGAAAGGCGTCTCCCCGTATGTCGGCGAAGGACTCAACCGCTGGCCCGCCGTGCATCGTCTCGACGCGGCGCGCGTCTTTCGACTTGCTCTCGAACAAGGGACTGACGGCGGACCGTTTCACGCGGTTGCTGACGAGGGTGTGCCGTTCAAAGAAATTGCCGGCGTGATCGGCCGTCGCTTGAACGTACCGGTCGTTTCGCAATCACCGGAACAAGCCGCAGACCATTTCGGTTGGTTCGCCCGCTTCGCCGGCATCGATTGCCCGGCCTCCAGCGACATAACCCGATCGCGACTCGGCTGGGCGCCGCAACAGCCTGGCCTCATCGCCGATATCGATCATCCGGCTTACTTCACTTGAGCAGAACAGGAGCGGTCGCATAGCGATCGCTGACGATATTCCCGATGTAGATGGAGATAGATGTATGCGTGTATTTATTACCGGCGCCACCGGATTCATCGGCATGGCCGTCGCCAAAGATTTGATCGCCGCCGGTCACCAAGTGCTCGGCCTCTGCCGCTCGGACGACAAAGCACCGGCTTTGGCCGCGACGGGCGCCGAGGTTCACCGCGGATCACTTGAAGACCTGGATAGCCTTAAAGCCGGCGTCGCGCAGGCGGATGGCGTGATCCATCTGGCTTTCAACCACGACTTCTCGACGTTTGCGGCGAACTGCGAGGACGATCGCCGTGTGATCAACGCCCTGGGCTCGGCGCTCGCCGGCTCCAGCCGTCCACTGATCGTGACTTCCGGGACCGGACTTGCGAATACCGTGCCGGGTCAGCCCGCCAAGGAAGACAACGCAACGATCGGTTCCAGCGTGATTCCGCGCGCGGCTTCGGAGGAAGCGGCTGCCGCGGTCGCTGCGGAAGGCATCAACGTATCGGTGGTGCGCCTTCCGCAGGTGCATGACACGTTCAAGCAAGGTCTCATTACCCCGATGATCGAGATCTATCGTCAAAAGGGCGTATGTGCCTATGTCGGGAACGGACTCCACCGCTGGCCGGCCGCTTACGTGCTCGACGTCGCCCGGCTTTATCGACTGGCGGTCGAAAAGGCCGAGCCGAACGCGAAGTATCACGCGGTTGGCGAAGAAGGCGTGTCGCTGCGCGATATGGCGCAAACCCTGGGTCGACGCCTGAACTTGCCGGTCAAATCCATCGCACCGGATGAAGCGCCGGCCTTCTTTGGCTGGCTGGCGATGTTTGCCGGGCGTGACTCTCCCGCTTCCAGCGAGCAAACACGAAAAAAACTGGGATGGCAGCCAAACGGCCCCGGATTGATCGCCGACCTGGAGCAGCTGCAGATCTCCGAAACCTGATTGCTGGCAAGTTGCCGAAGCAGCCAGTTGGAGTATGTGCGTGGCCAGGATCTCTGTTGCCGGTACGCACACCCGTGGTTGAGGTGGAGAGAACCTTGTCGAGCGATCGGAGACAACCGGTAGCTCTTCTTTCTTCGCGACTCATGCGGGCATCATCATGCCGTAGCAAAATCGCTTCATGGTCAAATGCGGAGCCGACACCGTGAAGCAGGCGAAAGAATTATTGAAGGCCGTTGATATCGAAGCGACGGAGGCCACGCGCTCAGTCCATACGTTGAATCCGAATGCCGTTCGGCTTAAAAAGCCGGTCGGCGATATCGTGGGTTTGACGCAGCTCGGCGCACACATCATTACGCTTATGCCGGGCCATGAATCATCCGAATACCACCGGCATCTCTATGAGGAGGAGTGCGTATACGTTCTCTCCGGATCGGGCGCAGCGTTGATCGACGATCAGCGCCATGACATCGGCACCGGCGACTTTATCGGCTTTCCTCGACAAGGTGCGGCTCACGTCCTGATCAATACAGGCAACGAACCCTTCGTATTTTTGGTGGTTGGACAACGACTGGAGCAGGATGTGTGCGACTACCCGCACAAGGGAGTAAGGCTTTATGTGGCGGGTGAAAATGAGGCTTACACCAAACTCTGAGGGCGTTCCGGGGCGGCGATAAAGACGGCCGCCCTGCAAGGCACATCGGACCGACGGTGCCGACCCGAATGCCCGCGTAACTGATGGGTTCAGCGTGTTTCGAGCAAGGCGCTGAGCCGGTCGGGTGTGCCAGCGATGCGCTCGAGATGGGGATATCGCAGCCCACCGCTGTAATGAACTGCGATCGTGCGTTTACGTCCATCCATATCCATGCGCAAGCTCAGCGGTTTTGATGCCGATGATTGAATGGCGGTCAGCAAACCGCGCGTCGAAAAAGCTTGGCCATCCACCTCGATCACCTGCACACCCGGCGACAAGCCAGCCTGGAATGCAGGGCTATCCCAGCGAACAGATTGGACTCTGCCGTCCGTACCGATCTGCAAACCGATTGAATAATCGAGATCGATGGCGCCGGACTCTTCCTCATTTTGAAGGAAGGTCTCGGTCGGTACGTCGTTGTATGTAAGTTTCCAACCTGCACGCGCCAGTCCGGCGATGGCGTCCTTCGTCTGGTGACTATGCAGATGCCGATCAAGAAACACAGCCCAGTCATCGGGAGCAACCTGATTCAAGGTGTTGCAAATATCCTGGAAGGTATATGTGCGCGTGGTCTGGCCGCTTTCTCCAGCATCGAAAAAGAGCCGTGCAAAATCATCCAGGCCATGCTTGCCATGACTGAGCTCGCGCAATCGCGCATCGACGTCCAGCCATAGCAGCACGCCTTCGGGATAGTAGTCTTCCCGTCGCTGCCAGTCGCGCCACGCCACGTGATGCTTTGCCATATAGATGGCGTCGTTGGTGCTGTCCTGTAGATCTTTCCAGCTGCGACCGTCGCGATTGGCGACGATGGCTGCATCCATCGCCAGTTTGTCCAGGGTTTGCTGGCGGTCGCGCAGACCTGCACGAGCGGCGAGAACCCGTCCCCAGAATTCGGTCTGGCCTTCATACACCCACAATAGCGATCCCATCACCGGCTGATTGAAAGTGGGTGACCATAAGTCGGCCGGTTCACGCGAGCGGCCATTCCATGCATGTACGAACTCGTGCGCGATTAGGTCAAGATTGTTGAGCTGGCTCGATGGGTTATCGAAATACATGGCGGGAAGATTGTTTTCCCCTTCCTCCAAATGTTCGACGCCTCCACCGGGCGATAGAACGTCGCTCAAGGTGACTATGACGTCATAGTGACGATACGGTGGTGCTCCAAACACCTTCAGCGTTTGGGCAACCAGCGTCTGCATGCGCTCGATTTCCGCGTGCGTGACGGCAAGCTCGCCTTGCGCGTCGGCCAGCACATCCAGCTTCACTGGTTGTGCGTTGTTCCCACTGAGAAAAATCTGGCGTGTGTATCGACCGGCATAGACAGGCGCGTCGATCAGTCGCTCCAGTGTGACGGGCTGAAAGCCGAACGTTCCCTCGTTCTCGCGATGAAACGCCAAGGAGGTGAAGGGGGTAAGTCCGGCAGGAAGTGTGAGCACGGCGGCCACGGGTATATCCCGTACGTACCACCCAGCTGGATAAAGCAGCACCCGTTGCCACGGCACCTCGATCATGTCAGGCCGCAACAAATGAGCCGTGCGCGGTGCGAGAAACTGGAAATCCAGCGCTATGGACTTGGCTCCCCGCGGCACCTTGATGTGAAAGGCATGCATATCAACCGGATCACGCACCCAATCCGAACGCACTCCGTCGATATGCACCATCAGGCCAGCCAGTTCCGCTACCGTCGCGGTAGGCGCATGGCTTGCGGTTTCCCATTGTGGATAGAGCAATACCATGTCGCCCGGCTTTTGAACCGGAATCGTTTCGTGAACGGAAAAAAGCTGGTGATCCGTATCGACCGCCCTGACCGCCAGCTTCATGGTGCCGTTGAAAGGCTTATCCATTGGAATGGGCAAGGCGGGTGGCATGGGTATGGCAACAGGCCCCGAGCCGACGTGCGCCATGGCGGTTCCCGCCATGCACATCTCGGCCAAGGCCGCCAGGGTGAGAGCTGTGAGGAGTTTCCTTTTCATCTCGAGCACAGGTTGGAAGCAGCCGAGGATCATGGACATCGCGCGCATCGTCTGGCGTCTTTTTTTGAATTGGACAAAGTGTCAAGTCTGGACAATATATCCAGGCCGGCGTAGAAACAAGGCAAGAGCCACCCCTCTATGCCGAAAGCCATGGCCAAGATCAAAAAGAACAAACACGCATCGTTAGCGCGTTACTTTTCTATTGCCGATGCCGTGGTCGCTTTGTTCAGGCCGCATGTCGAAGTTGTCATCCACGACCTCGCCACGAATCGCATCGCTTACATTGCCAACGCCAATGCCGTTTCCAAACGACACGTAGGCGACGCTTCTGCCGGCGACAGGTTCGACGACACCATGCTGAAAAAGGACGTCATCGGTCCTTACAGGAAAATCAATCGCGATGGGCGTAATTTGCGCTCGACCACCGCGGTGCTTCGCGATGACGACGCGCGTCCGGTCGGCATGATGTGCATCAATTACGATGTCTCGGCGCTGGAGCGCATCAGCGAACAGGTGGCGTTGCTGGCTTTTCTGCCAGGGTCGCTGGAGCCGCATGCGCCGTTCTTTCACGACAACTGGCGCCAGGCACTTGAGCGTGCCATCCGTGATTTCGAAGTGCATGCCGGTGTCGCTGCTCCCCTGATGGATCCTGACATGCGGCGGCAGTTGATCGGCGAATTGGACGCAGCAGGTCTGCTGAGCGTTCGCAACGCCTCTTCCGTGGTCGCCAGGCGCATGAGCATGTCGCGTGCCGGGCTATACAGCTATCTCAAGGCGATCCGGGAAAGCTAGAAATCGCGTGGTTACCTTGCGCTTCTTCACTTGGAAAGTCTCGACAATCTTTCAAGCGAGCTCGCGCGCGTGATGGCAGATGAGCAACGCATATCGAATGCACATACGCATGGTCAGTGCGTCCGGCTACTCATGGGTAAACGCGCCCGCGGAAGTCGAGAGGAGAGGGTGGCTAAGAGCTTGAGGATGCTATTCGACGCATCCCGTGCGATCGCGCTACGATTCCAGCGGCCACACTGCTTGACTAGCCGCCGATCACTCCGGCGAGTTGAATGGAAGACGGTGTCCGTGATGAGACGGCACACCACCACACGAAGAGCTTGATCATGTGCATTGCACTTACTCGTCCACGTTGCGTTCTTCTGGGCTTAGCCATGCTGGTTGCGGCCGCGCCGGTCTTGGCTTCCGGGCAGGCCCCCATCGCGAACACCGACACAGGTCGTCTGTCCGGTATCCACGACGCCAAAACCGGATTGAACGAATTCAGGGGCATTCCGTATGCGGCGCCGCCGGTAGGACCGTTGCGCTGGAAGCCGCCGCAACCTGCGGTTGCATGGACGGGTGTGCGACACGCCGATCACTTCGGCCCGCGCTGCATGCAACGTCCCCTGTTCAGCGACATGGTGTTCCGCTCCGACGGTATGAGCGAGGACTGCCTCTATCTCAATGTATGGACGCCGGCGCATAGTCCGAACGAAAAGTTGCCGGTGCTGGTGTATTTCTACGGTGGCGGTTTTGTTGGCGGTGACGGTTCGGAGCCGCGCTATGACGGCGCCAGCCTGGCGCAGCGCGGGATCGTGACGGTCACCGTGAACTATCGATTGGATGTGCTCGGTTTCCTGGCGCTGCCGGCACTCGCTGCCGAGTCGCCCGAGCACGCTACCGGCAACTACGGCTTGCTCGATCAGCATGCAGCCTTGCGCTGGGTCCAGCGCAATATCGCCGCCTTTGGCGGCGATCCGGATCAGGTCACCATTGGCGGTGAATCGGCCGGTTCCATGTCGGTATCGGCGCAAATGGCTTCGCCGTTATCCAAAGGATTGATGCAACGCGCGATTGGCGAAAGCGGTTCCGTGCTCGGCAATCTCAAGCCACGGCCGTTGGCGTTGGCAGAGCGTGACGGCGAGACATTTGAACAGCGCGCCGGCGCGCATTCGCTGGAGCAGTTGCGCGCCATGAACGCCGAGGCGCTGCTCAAGGTTGCCGGCGAAAAAGGCGTGCCCGAATTCGTGCCCACTATCGATGGCTATTTCCTGCCCCGATCACCCGAAGCGATCTATCAGGCCGGGGAGCAGGCACATATTCCGTTGTTGGTCGGTTCGAATTCCCAAGAGGGCTATTACACCCACGTGCTGGGAAAACGGGCGCCAACACCGGCGAACTATCGCATGGCCATGGAACGGAGCCTCGGCAAGCATGCGGCCGAAGCCTTGACGCTCTATCCGGCGCAAAACGAAGCCGAAGTCAGAGCGTCCGGCACTGCATTCGCCGGCGACCAGTTCATTGCCTTTTCGACTTGGCGCTGGATGCAAATGCAGCGCCAGACCGGGCAGTCGCCGGTGTATTACTACTACTTCACGCAAGCGCGTCCGGCCAAGCGTGATGGCAGTGCCGGTCCGGATGCTGGCGCTGTGCACAGTGGCGAGATCGAATTTGCGCTGGGCAATCTCCCCGGCAACCATGTCTACGCTTGGACCCCCACCGATTACCGCGTCTCGGCCATCATGGAAGGCTACTGGGCGCGCTTCATCAAGACCGGTGACCCTAATGGCCCAGGGCTCCCGAACTGGCCTGCCACGGCAAGCAAGGACGGTGGCCTGCTGCGTCAGGTGATCGGTGCCGATACGCATACCCGTGTCGACCATAACGCGGCGCGCTATGAATTCCTGCAATCCATCCAACCCGACGCACATCTTTGAGAGCGAGTGCGGTTGGAGGGTTCTGCGGACATCCGGCGAACTCAGACGGTAAGCGTACAGAAGAGCGTGCTTAGCCCGGCTGCGACTTGTAGATAATTTGCCTTTGCGCATGCAACCTCAAGCTCATGCTGCGTCGTAACCGTGCCAGTACGCCCACGGCAAGGGCAAACAGGTATTCGGGTGGATGGATAAGGCCTTCCTGCATGAGTCGACGGCGCATCACGCGTCGCGCTCGGTGGATCGCTTCGACGTTGTCGCTGAGTCCATGTTCGCCAGGGCCACGTTTATTCCAGAGGGCGAGCACTTGATTGATCTTCGCGCAGCGATAGCCGGAAAACAGAATCTGCGACCACAATAGATAGTCCTCCGAGTACCAGACTCGTTCGTCAAAACGAAACGGCAAGTCGCGGCGCAGTACCACCGAAGCCGTCGGAAAAGGATTGTGAAACAACAGGCGTATCCGCCCGATGATTGCTGCTTGCCACGGTTCTCGCGATTCGGGGAAAGCGGTTCCGCGGGGTTGCACAAGCATCCGGTGTGCAATCAGTGCGAGGGACGGATCTGCTTTGAAGGCATCCATCTGCAGCTCCAGCTTGCGTGGAGCCCAACGATCATCGGCATCGAGAAAAGCAATATAAGGCTGTGCGGCGTGCTCCCATCCGACATTACGAGCGCAGGAGGGGCCGCTGTTCTTCGTCAGCGCAATCACCTTGATCCAGCCGTTCTCATAAGAGGCAGCCATTCGCTGCAAGGCAGCGAGCGTCCCGTCACCACTGCCGTCCTCTACCAGCAACACCTCTGAAGGAAGCCGTGTCTGCGCTGCGATCGACGCGACGGCATCATCAATGGTCGCCGTGCAGCGAAAGCAAGGGACCACCACACTTACCGGAGCTCGCGCAGTGGAGGATGGGGTGTCATTCGATCTACCCGACTCGCCGACTGCAATCGTCGTTTCATAATGCATGATGATATCCCCACAGCCGCCAGGCACCCATGGGCGCGGCTGCCCGCTTGCTGATTGCACAATGATGTCTGGCGCCCCCAGCGCCTGTTCTCGCGTCCACATTGGTTTACGCCGGCTCGGGTAATGCCGACATGAAAGGTGCATCGATCGGATGTGTTCACGCCGATACAAGGCAAGGGCGCAGGCGGCATTCCATCCGAACGCTTACGGCGCCTGCGTGGAATAGCGACAGGAAGCACTCTCGTCGATTCGTCGAGAGACAATCGGATCTCAGTCTTGTCCCATGCCAATGGCCGGACATGGGCACGGGTCGGTACATTGCAGCGTGGGTGTAAGCACGCTGTCTTCGAAAGCGATGAGCGCATCACCTGTATGACCATGCTCGACGGCCATTCCCATCGCTCGCTACAGTGCCGGACTGCCGTCGCGCATAACGCCATTCCGAGTTGTTTTTACGGGGTTATTTGTATTTGTCTGATAATTGAACAACACTCGCGGGATGCCGTACACCGAGAGCCGAAACATGTCTCAGCCTACCCCGATGAGTCGCCGAATCTTTCTGCAAGGCATGGCTTTGGCGGGCGCCATGAGTGCAATGACATTCCGGCCACTCGCGATGGCTTCGGCCCCGACGGCCGGCGCCGTAGCAGGTGGTGCGCGACAAACACCACTATTTCCACGAGCGCCCCTGATGCAGCAACCTTTTGCGCTGCTTCCCGCTGGCTCGATCAAGCCTCGTGGCTGGTTATTGCGACAGCTGGAAATTCAGGCGAACGGATTAAGTGGCCACCTGGATGAGTTCTGGCCGATCGTAGGGCCGGACAGCGGCTGGTTGGGCGGCAAAGGCGAGTCATGGGAAGACGGTCCGTATTTCCTCGATGGCTTGGTTCCCTTGGCCTGGCAGCTGGATTCGCCCACGCTCCAAGCCAAGGCGATGCGCTTTATCGACTGGACGCTGGATCATCCATGGGACAACGGCATGTTTGGCCCCCAAAGCAACAACGACTGGTGGCCGCGCATGGTCATGCTCAAAGTGCTGACCCAGTATCAGGAGCTCACCGGCGATCCCCGCGTGATGCCGTTGATGACGCGTTATTTCCATTACCAATTGGAAGCAATGCCAAAGCGCCCCTTGCGCGACTGGGGCCGCATGCGGTGGCAGGATGAATTGATCTCGGTGCTATGGCTTTATCAACGCACGCACGATCCCAAGCTGCTGGAGCTTGCGCACTTACTCAAACAGCAAGGTTTTGATTGGCAGCGTGCTTTCGCTCATTTCCGCTTTACGCAAAAAGTCGATGTAAATGTGTTGCGCAAACAGGGCGGCGGGGGTGATGTGCTTATGGAGGACCTCGGGCTGCAAGTGCATGGCGTAAATAACGCACAAGCGTTGAAAGCCTTGCCGGTGTGGTCGATTGTGTCCGGTAACGCAGCCGATCGCGACGCTATCCATCATCAGCTGCAGATGCTCGACACCTATCACGGCCTCCCTAACGGCATGTTTTCCGCGGATGAACATCTGGCAGGCCGCAGCCCGTCGCAAGGCACCGAACTTTGCACCGTGGTCGAGACTATGTTCTCCCTGGAATTGGCGTTGGCCATTACCGGCGATGCCGCACTGGGTGACCGCTTGGAACGCATTGCCTTTAATGCCTTGCCGGGTGCGCTGACCGATGACATGTGGGCGCATCAATACAACCAACAACCCAACCAGGTCGAATGCAGCCTGCACCGCCAACCATGGACCAGCGACGGCCCGGAGTCGAATCTGTTTGGACTGGAGCCCAACTTCCGCTGTTGTACCGCGAACTTCCATCAAGGCTGGCCCAAATTCACCAACAGCTTATGGATGGCGACGGCTGATCAGGGTTTGGCGGTCATGAGCTACGCGCCATGCACCGTCAACACCGTCGTGCGCGACGTGCCTGTGATCGTTGAGCAAGTCAGCGATTATCCTTTCCGGCACGTGGTGAGCATCACCATCAAGCCACAGCGTGCGCTGGCCTTTCCTCTTCGTTTGCGCATACCGGTGTGGTCGCAAGACACACGCATAACGGTCAATGGCAAAGCGGTAGAAGCGACTTCAGGTTTTACGGCGATCGAGCGCACCTGGACACCGGGCGACACGGTTGAAGTGCATTTCAACGCCGAAGTGAAAACCGAGCGCGGCTACAACGGTGCGCTCAGCTTCAGCCGCGGTGCCCTGGTCTATGCGTTGCCGATCAAGGAGAACTGGCTGATCTGGCGCAAGCGCGGCCCGACGAATGACTGGCAGGTGTATCCCGGCTCGCGCTGGAATCTGGGCATCAAGCCCGATGTGCGCGTCGCTGTCAGTGAACATCCCATCGGCGACACGCCTTTTGCCGGTACTACGGCTGCCGTGCAATTGACCCTGCAAGGGCGCTACGTACCGGACTGGAAGGCCATGGAGGGGAGCGCGGAACCGGTGCCGGCCGAGGCCGAACCTTCCATCGACGAAGCGCAGCAAGCCATCACGCTGGTGCCTTACGCAGGGGCCAAACTGCGTATCACGGCATTTCCCGCGCTGGGGTGAGCGCGGCCATCGTCCTTATTGAGCACCTACGAGGCCATAGCCAGTACGGTCGATGACGGACAGGATATGCGCCCGTCCATCGCGAAATCACCGCATGGAATTTGCTATAACCAAGCAGGAAACGGATCAGGCCGTCTCTTGGGACATAGAAGGGGGAGCAAATGGCCAGCGATGAGCGTCGCAAACGTGTCTATATCTTCGTACCGTTTGATCAAAAGCATACGGGATCGGAAGAAAGCCACGACAATCCTACCTACAACGCACAGCATTGGGCGGCCGTCAGGAATGGCGCTGCGTCAAAGAATAAAACGAAGGAATACATTCCTGTCCTGGGTCAGAAAGCGTTCGACAGAACGACCTTCGAACCGGGCGACCGCGTATATGTCCACGCGCACGGGGGCGACTGGGGAGAGCTTTTCGCCAGGGGCGGCAAGTCATCCGGTAAAGAGAAAGCGGGAATAGACAAACATACGCCCACTTCCTTATGGACCAGCATGAACAAGAATGCTTCTTTTCATGCACTCAGTGATCCGGGCGCTTCAAAGCCGCTCGATCTTCGTATTGCCGCATGCCATAGCGGTGACGCAGGAAGTTTCAACAAGCAGTTTTTGGAGTTGGACGCGTTAAAAGGACGGCACGTGCAGCTCAAAGGCAAAGTGGGCGCGTTCAATGCCAATACCGGCAGCATCACGCGAGGCGGTACCGGGCGTCCTTCTTCCAAGGGGCTGACTGTCACCTCGCCCGATAAGAAGTAACTCGGTGTCTGGCATAACCGTTTAACCGCCTCCATGGGTGGCTTGGAGTCCATTCCAGTTACGCGCCGGATCACGCCGACGTTTGCTCGCCCGACATCCACTGTACGTGAAGCGTCTCCGTGTCTTCATCCGCTGGGTACATGCATTCAATGCGTAGTTCCTGCGCAGCGACACTTTGCGGTGCTCCTACCGTGGTCACCATTGAAAAATAGCGCAGCGTTTTGCCGTCTTTGTGAAATCCCAAGGGAATCATCGGTAGATCCGACGCTGGTCCAACGAATCCCGGTAATCGCCATGATGCATCCACGCCCGGATAAGCAAATAGTTCATCGAGCAAGGTCTGGGTTTGCTCGTCCAGGACGTGTCCGATGGCTTCCCGATAGATACGCTGGATAAGGCTTCGGGCTACCGTCTCCCAATCCACCACGAAGGGGCGCATACCATCGGGATCAAAAAGGAGATGCACTATGTTTCGCGGTCCGGTCCGTGCGGCCATGTCTATAAACGAGCCAAAAAAGCGCGGTGAGGATTCATTGGTGATCAGTACGTTCCAGTAGCGATCCATGACGATGGCGGGAAATGGATCGTGCTGGCGAAGCTTGCGATCAAGCGCGCGCGTAATGCCCTGCATCTCTTTGGCATTCCAAGGAGCTTCCGAATAGATCGGCGCATAGCCAGCTGCAAGGAAGACGGCGTTTCGTTCGCGCAAGGGAACATCCAGCGACTGGACGATGCTCATCAATGCCTGGCGACTTGGCACACTGCGACCGCTTTCGATAAAGCTCAGGTGTCGCTGTGAAATGCCCGCGTCCAGCGCCAATGCCAGCTGGCTGGCGCCACGCAACTCTCGCCAATATCGCAGCAACAGCCCCAAATCATTGGGGGGACGCGCTCGCGCGGTACGAATGGTGCTCACAAGATGCTCCCGTGCGTCCAGCTGGTGGTGTCAATGATGATCGCCTGGATCGTGATATGTGCCCATTGGTTTGAATGTCCACCCGGTTTGGAGAGGTTGCTCACCAGAGCAGCCTCTCTTGGTGGCAGTCAGCCGAACGATCAGGTGGTTGCCGCATGCCACCGATAGGCCTGGAAAGTTTCCTCCAGCGGCGGATGGGTAACATTGCCGGTGTAGTTGGTGATGGTGGACGCGGCAACGATAGCGATAACTTCCAGCAGATGTCGTTCATCAAAGCCGGCTTTCAGGAAAGCTGACTTATCTCGATCGTCGAGATGCCCGCGCTTTTCGATAAGTGCACGTGCCAGTGTAGAGATTGCGTTGCTCTTGATACCTTGCGGACTCTGGCGTTCGCGGATTGCGTTGATATCCGCTTCATCAACACCTTCCTTCATAGCCAGGAAGGAGTGGAATGCCACGGCCCAGGTGCATGCGTTGGTGACAGCATTGGTGAGCAGAACGATTTGAATTTCCGGCTCGGAAAAACTGCCGCCATGGACGTTGCCAAAAAGTCCGACCAGACTGTCGATCAGCACAGGAGACGTTGCCATGGCGCCGGCAATATTCGGAAGGGTGCCGAACGCACCCTGCAAGGCCTCAAGAGAAGGCTTGGATTGCGTGGGCGAAGATTCGATCGTATGAACGGGGAAAGCGGGCACGGTTTGACCTCTTTATAGGGACTGCATCGGATTCGATGGCGGTAAAGCCACCTTATGCGCGTGGATGCAGCGAGCCAATTACCTGCGAGGTAATGCAGTGCCGTCTTGGCAGTGTCACGAGATCTCTCCGCGGCGGTGTCGCCGGGAAGACCCCGCGCTCCGGAGAGCCGGCAGCCAGTTGGGCTGCAGGCGGCAAATAGTAAAAAATAGTGATTATCTGACTTGTTGACCATAACGTTCTCCCGCCGCCAAGAAGAACCGCATGATCGACGCCTGCGCCGAGCAACCTAGTACAAAACTGTCGTTATTCCAGCGCTGTTGCCTCACGCACACGCTCCCTGCGGTGCAGTGATGCGCAAGGCCCTGATTGAGATGGACTGCGGTGACATGCCGAAGAACGGCATGTATGTGATCGGCGGCCTGGCCATGGTGCGAGTGGTCCGCTGCTCGGGCAATTGATCCGCGAGCTTGGGGTATCCAAGCAGGGCGCCGGGCAATGGGTGGATACGCTGGTGGAGCGTGGTTACTTGGAACGCTCCACGGATACGGAAGATCGCCGCAAGATCAGCATCACGCTCAGCTCTCGCGCAAGGTTCCTTTCGACGATAGAGTTGAGCGGATGTTGCGATTGAAGACCGACTACAAGGACAGCCATGATCAGTCATACACGCCAACCTCAAGTATGCGTATTGGGAAGTGCGGAACCGGGGACCAGGGCGTATGACCTAGCTGGAGAGGCAGGGGAACGACTCGCTCGTTTAGGGATCACCGTGGTCAGTGGATGCGGAAGTCCCGCAACCCGCGTAGCGGCACAACGTGCGCAAAATGCCGGGGGAGTCGTTGTCAGCATTATCCCAGGCGATGAGATGCCGGCCTCAGACTGGCCGGCCACGATCGTCATACCCTGCGGCATGGGTGACGCCAGAAATCTGCTCACGGCGCTTGCCGGTGATGCATGCATTGTCATCGGAGGCCGAGCAGGCACTATCTCGGAGGTTTGTCTGGCGTGGCTTCACCATCGACCGCTGCTACCGCTCATAGGTTGCGGTGGTTGGTCTGACGGGTTGCTCAAGAACCCACCGGATGAAAGACAGAATTCGCCTATCTTGCCCTGGGATTCCGCGGAAACTCTTGAGCAGCAACTCAACGCACTAGGTTTGATCAGGCCAGTGATAGCCACCGCCGGACATTGAATATCCGTTATCAAGCAAGACGGTCTGAAAACACAAGGCGCAGCTTTCACTGCAGGCTTTCACTCAAGTGAGCTGGGTGGATTCACTTGTAAGGCGCCTATCGATTTATAACAAGAGCTCGCTGAGATACAGCATCGGCAGGGGATATATGCGCAAGACAGTTGCGGCGGCATTTGCCTTGGTTTTTTGTTGCGGGGGTTTTGCTGAGGGCGTAGTTAAGCCAAAGGTGATCACGGACCCGATCTACACTGCACCGGTGAGATTAGTCGATATCGGGCATGGTCAGCGACTGAACCTGTATTGCCTGGGATCAGGCTCGCCAGCCGTGATTTTTGACGCCGGGATGGGCGACTCCACGATTTCCTGGGCACTCGTACAGCCCGCAGTTTCGAAAAAGACGATGGCGTGCTCGTTCGATCGCGCGGGATTGGGGTTCAGTGACGCCGCCCGGCGTCCCAGTACGTCCAGGAATCAGGCTGAAGATTTACACGCGCTGCTTCAGGCAGCGCATATCAAAGCGCCCTATATCATGGTTGGCCATTCTATGGCGGGCCTGAACGTACGGGTTTATGCGGATAAGTATCCGGACGAAGTAGCGGGCATCGTGCTGGTGGAACCATCCCACGAAGAGCAGTCTACGCGTGGCTGGGCAATAGGCAAACCAGGCCAGAAGGAGCGCTGGGACGCATATCTTCGAGACATGCATGGTTGTATTGCAGAAGCAACGGCGGGGTTGGTGAAGGGTTCTCCCGCGTTCAAGAAATGCGTGGGTAACGTTGACGATCCTCATTTCAGTGCAGCGATCAATGCGGCACAGGAAAGGTATGCCGTAACGCCGAGATGGCAGGCTGCGATTGCATCCGAGCGAGAGAACGTCTTTTATGCAAGTGCGGCTGAAACACGTGTGACGCGGAAAAATTTTGGCGACATGCCCATTATTGTTCTTACGCACTCACCGTACCCGAAGGCCAAGGACGAAACACAGAACGAGCGTAATCAGCGGACACTTTTATGGGAAGGACTGCATACCGAGATCGCTTCCATGTCGACGCGCGGGATCAATATCGTTGTACCCAACTCTTCCCACTATATTCAGTACGATCATCCGCAAGTTGTCGTTGACGCGGTACTGCAGGCCGTCACTATTGCCAGGAGTCCAAGGTAGTCGGTACCCGTTCCATCCAACTACCCGGAGATATCCTGCGGTGCTTCACCGCTGTGCGGAATAGCGCTTCCGGCGCTTTTCAGTTGGCTGTGCGAACGACGGAAAGTTTTTCGTCAATGAATGCACCGATGGCTTCCAACGCCAACGATGCGGCATTCAACTTGCCCACGCCACCGGCGAATCCATGCGGCATACCCATCCATATATCAAGCTTGGCGTCGGCACCGGCTGCGGCAGCCTGCTCAACATACCGGCGCGAATCATCCAGCAGCACTTCATCGTCACCGACGTGCACGCGCAGCGGTGCCAGGTCAGCCAGCCGACTATGGAACAGCGGCGATGCCAATGGATGCTTGGGTTCGGCGCCGGCCAAATAGCCTTGCACCAACTCGATGACCTGGGGCACCACAAAGTACGGGTCGGCCTCGGCACGGGTGTCGTAGCTTGCGCCGGACAGTGTGAGATCGGTGACGGGTGATAGCACCGCTGTCGCAACGTGCTTCGTATGGGTTGAAATTGCCTGCGTCGCTACAAGCGATGAAAGTACCAAGGCCAGATTGCCGCCCGCCGAGTCGCCGGTCACTGCCACGCGCTGTATGCCTTCTTTTTCCAATCCGCGATAGCTCGCTTGGACATCATGCACCGCAGCCGGAAAAGGATGCTCCGGAGCCAGCCGATAATCGGGAATGAATGCCTGGGCATTCGCCCGCGTGGCGATGTGTCCGACCAAATGGCGAAAAGCCTGCGAGGTTCCCCAGTGGAACCACCCACCATGGAGATGAAGGATCGCTTCACCCTCGCGGAAGTGCCTGGGGCGCACCCACAGTCCTGAAATACCGCCTACGGCGCCGCCTTCAAAGGTCGCGTCTGCGGGAGGAATGACCCGTTCCATGATGGCGTCGAAGGGGCCACGGGCCTCTGGACCCCGCAACATGCCCTTTACGCCGGCCGACATGTCTCGCATGAACTTCGTCGTCTCGGCGTCTTCGGGTGAAAGGGGATGGATGAGGATGAAATCCTCCGTTACGGCGGCATGATGAGCGTTTTGCACGGTTTTTCTCCAGGAAAGCGGCCATTTATATTTACTATACGTTTCGTAATTTAAAATAACTCCCGGGGATTGTCCAGGATTTTCTTTTACGGAGCGTTCAAGTAATTTCCCCGGCATGAGTTCCAAGTCCCCCGCTCGCGCACGCCTGGGCCGACCACCCAGCGATACCGCCGCCTCGCACGCGGCGATCATGGATGCCGTGTATGAACTGCTGAAAGAAAAGTCAGCCAGCCAGCTGACGATGGAAGCGGTAGCGAAGCGCGCCAAAGTGGGGAAACCCACGCTCTACAAGTGGTGGCCGTCCAAGGCGGCCCTCATCATGGCGATGTTCCATGAGCGCCTGGCCAGCAAGCTGGATGTTCCACCTACGGCGACCCTCGAAGAGGCGATTCGCATCAAAGCGCTTTACCTCATCAAGGAGTTCAACGGATTGTTCGGCAAGGTCATGGCCGACCTGATCGCCGAAGGTCAAAGCGATCCTTCCATTTTGCGTGAGCTTTTTGAAAGCCATATCAGCGCCCGGCGTGCTTCCTCGGTTATCGATATCGAGCGCGCCAAAAGAACTGGCGAGCTTGCCCTCAACGTCAATGCCGAGTTGCTGATCGATGCCATATTCGGCCCCATTTACTACGGCCTGCTGCTGCGGCATACGCCGCTCACCGAGCAGTACGCCCATGAACTCATCGATCAGGTGTTCCAGGGTGTAAGGCCGCAGCGTTCGTGATCGCCGTTCGCGCGGCGGCAATGAGCGGTGCGCGAACTGGACCTCCGGTTGATGCGTTGTACTTTTTCAGTATTCCTTTCGACCCTGAACAGGCCTCTGTCAAATCACCCACTGGAATTCGATACATGAAAGCCAAAAGTACTTACTGGTTTGGTCGAAAGCGCTTCGGACTAGGGTTCGGACCAAGAAGCTGGCAGGGATGGCTGACATTGTTGATATACGCCGTCCTGATGATCTCGCTACCACATTGGATAGCGCCGGCCTCCCATCGCGTCCTGCTCATTGCGTTGCAAATCACCCTCACGGTTGCCCTTACCGTGATTTTCTTTCTCAAGCTTGATACTTCTAAGCGGCATTAGCTGAAGCCGTTGATCCGCCACGTCATGGGTTGATCTTTCAGCCACCGATGACGTGTTCGACATGTCTCATGCGATGCATCGGCCTCGGGTGTCGACGAGATCAGCGCGCCCCGTCCACAGTGCTACGGTCTCTTTGACGCATTCGCGATAGGAACGTGGCGGCGTCGTTGCCGCTGTCGGACATGCCGACCCTGCACACCAGCTCACCTTTGGCTGCTTCAGTTCCGTTGAGTTCGAGCGACAAGCTGTGAAATAACGCGTCGCCATACGTATACGCCTACAGGCCACACAACCAAGCCCATCATGGCAAGTGCGCAGGCGAAATAAAGCAATAATGCGGTATCGGCCATGTCGTCAGGATCGGGCATGTCCTCATTCAAAAAGAACTTGAAAACGAACCGGATTACCGCTTCGACGCCTTCCGGCATATCAAACGGAAGTGTTATAAAAAATCCCGTCAAGTAACCTGCGCCATAAACAGTCAGAATCACGCAAAAAATACACCATGTAATTCGTGCCAATCGTTTCATCGCACATCAACCGTGCTCAGAACCTCAATACTCCCCTCCCTATCCTCGACTTCACTTGATCCACGAATATCACCGCCATCCCTGTCTTTCCGCAAAAAATGCAACCGAATCGCCACGTGTTAATCCATGTTGGGACAATCGGCGTAGCATTTGGTAACTCCTGAGCACATGCCATTGGAAAAGTCTGAACGTTGTTGAACAGTTGCATTAAGCGTTGTGCGGCTGTTGAAGGGTATTCACCGTCATCGAAGCACACCTGCTGCCGCCGTGCAGTTTTTACGCATGCTGTGGAACAAGCCATTGTTGTCGCGGGCATCGACCCGCTATCTGCTGCACCTCATGTATGAGCAAACCATTCCCAATCGCTTGCGAGCAGGTCTTCCTACCGACGTTCGTCTTGCCGATAAATGCGGAACGTCGTATTCGTTGAACGGGGAAACAGCCACCTATAACGACATCGGGATACTGACTTGGCCAGATGGTCATACCGTGATCGTCGCCGCATTCCTCATGGACTCGCGTGCGAACAAGTCACAAAGGGATGCACTGTTCGCAGACTTGGGTCGCGCCGTGGTGAGAAACATACAACCCTGAGACGGTTGCACCTACCAGGGCGTTTGCATTGTCCCCGCATCGGGCCGCTGAGCGCGGCCTGCTTCCTCTTCAGCCCTGTGCGCCAGGGTGGGCCCATCCTCATAGGGATCGGCTGTCTATCCACCGGGCCCGGGCCATATCTTATTCACGGTTTAATGGGTGCTCCCGATATAGGCCGTTAGTAATGGAAATGTGCGTATATCGGCAGGCTGGGTATTTTCTTTAATTTTGTCGCATCAAATAAAGTTAATCCGAGGAATAATGCTTTGGGCCTATTTTTGAGCCTCAAAAAATGCAAATTTGGAACCCTTCATTAAACTGACAGAACTCCACGGTTCAATAATATGTAATAGATAGCAAATACATGGGCTTATAGAAAAACATGCGCTATCGTATGCAATAAATTCGCGATTGCTTGATGATTGTTTAACGATCTCTCCATAGTCTTCACGTGACGTAGTTAACAGTTTTCGGCATTAAATCTAAGCTACGTTTCGCGCCGAAGGGGGCTCGAAACCAGGTTTTATAAACCTCTATTTCGCCGCCTCTCGTCAGGGGGCTTTCAAGGAAGCCTTTTTCAAAAAAAGAAATAGGGGATATTCGATGAAAATCGTGACACCTGCGATCGCCAGGTCGGGTCTTGCTGTCGGTTTTGTTCTGGTGGGAATGTTCTGTATGCCGGCTGCCCAGGCTGGCACGGCGACCGCCAATCTCGACGTTTCGGCAAGCATTGCGGCGAACTGCACTATCAGCACCAACCCACTCGCCTTCGGCGCATACGATCCCATCTCCACCAATGCGTCGACGCCTTTGACCGCTACAGGATCGATCCAGACAACGTGCACGAACGGGGCGTCCGCCAACATCACGTTGGACCAGGGCGCCAATCCGGATACCGGCTCGACAGCTTCCGTGCCGCTGCGCCGCATGGTGAACGGAAGCAACTTCATGAATTACGACTTGTACAGCGACAGTGGCGATACCACGACGTTTGACGGCACCACCGGGGTCAATGTGACCGGAACCGGTGCGGCAGTGGATACCACCGTGTATGGCAGCGTGCCAGCGGGACAGAACCTGCCCACCGGCAGCTATGCCGATACGGTGGTGGCAACGGTCACGTTCTAACGATGCTACTTAAACGCTTCGGCCGAGCCATGTTTGGCTCGGCCTGTCTCTTCGTATGCCATGCATCGTGGGCGGGAACGGTAGAAGTCTCCCCCGTCATCGCATCCTTGTCGGCCCGTCACCCGATCCAGGCTTTCACCGTTCGCAACGAAGGCCAGTCGCCCGTAACGGTTCAAATAGCCTTGATGACATGGAGCCAGCAGGCGGGGCGAGACGTGCTCGCGCCAACAGACGATCTTCTCTCCACACCCCCCTTGTTTGCGGTTGCACCGGGACAATCGCAGATCGTGCGCGTGGGCATGCGTCATGCGACATCGCAGAACACGGAAGTCGCGTATCGCATGTTTCTGACGGAAGTTCCGCCCCCGCCCGAGCCAGGATTTCGCGGGCTTGCGGTAACGCTGCGCCTGAGTATTCCGGTGTTTGTGAAGCCGGCCAAACCTGTTTCGCCGACATTGACGTGGCGTGTTACGCCGTCCGCGAACGGCGGCGCCATCGTGGAAGCTGCCAACAGTGGATCGGTTCACATAAAGATCCTCTCCCTGTCATTGCTCGATAAAGAAACGAAAGGCTCCATGCGGCAAAGCGCGTCGAGTTACGTGCTGGCCAACAACCATTATCGATGGGGTTTCGCTTCCTTCCACGCTGTTCATCCGGGAGATCACGTAACGATCGACGCCAAGACGGACATTGGCGACATCAGCACCGCTGTCGTCGTCCAGCCCGAATCGAATGACGACGGCACTGCGAGATGACGCGCGGCAGATCAGCGGATGCAACAGCCCCCATGCGGCATGAAAAGAACACGCGCGAGCCGGCCGATAGAGCTAAGCGCGCTGCTCGGCATTGCGCTCACCGCCGCGCTTTCGCTACCGGCCGGGGCGATCGCCGCCCTGGCTACCGATACGGCTGGCTCCATCGGCATCTATCAGCAAGGCGGCAACGGTTTTTTCTTCGTCGCCGCCAAGGAACCGGTCGCTTATGACCTGTCGCCGGATAGCTATCCGGGCCAGTACATACTCTCCTTGCGTGGGAAGGGGGTCAGCGAGCTGATGCGGAAGGCGCTCAAGCGACCTGATTTATTGACCATCGGTCTTATCGAATCCTTCGCCATCCTCGACGCGGACCATGTGGATGTACTGCTGCGATCGCCATCGGGCGGGCTGGACGCAAAGTCCGTTGGAACTACCGGCAGCACAGGACCTTGCTTGCTCGTCGGCGCGGCTGGCAAACCGTTTCCTCATGCTTGCCCTGCCGATGAACGTCAGAACGCTGGTCAGCCCCCACCGACGCAAGGGATATACGAGATATTCGTCAACGGAGAAGACGAAGGAGCGGCTATCGTGCTGGTAAATAGCCGCGGGGAATTTCTGTTCGATGCGAGCGACCTGCAAAGCTGGCGGCTCAGTGACGTCCTGACAGCGCAGCTTGAGTCCGTCGATGACGGTGGCAAAAAATATGTGAGCCTGACTCATGCACCCGGCGTCACAGTTGCCGAAGACGCCAAGGCATCGGCCCTGCGCATCGATGCAAAACCGACCGATTTCGCGACAACGATCCTGCACGTCGGACGCGTCGTTACCGATGCACCCACGCCGTCCAATTATGGTGCGTTTCTGAACTACAACCTCTCAGCCCAATCGACGGGAGGAAACGCAAGCGAGGGCGCCCTGCTGGATTTGCATGCGTTTGGACCGATCGGCAGCGCAACCAGTTCTTTCCTCTATCGCACGCCGGCCACCAATGGTGCTTCCGCAGTGCGGCTGGACAGCTATTTCGAAAAAGACAACCCGACATCGATCAGCACGTTTCGCATTGGCGATAGCCTGACGGGAGCAAGCGATTGGGGGCTGCCCGAGCGATTTGCCGGCGTGCAGTGGGCCACGGATTTTGCCACGCGTCCCGATCTGGTGACGTTTCCATTGCAAAGCCTGGCCGGCACGGCCTCTGTTCCTTCCACCGTCGAATTGTTTTTGAATCAATCGCTGTTGCTCAGGCAGAACGTTCCGGAAGGGCCCTTCAATATCCAACAGTTTCCGGTCATCACCGGCAATGGCGAGCTCCAGATGGTGGTGCGCAACGCACTGGGGGAAGAGCAGACGATCGAACAGCCGTTTTATGCCGATGCGAGTTTGCTGCGCCCGGGCATGCAGTCTTATTCCTACGAGGCAGGCTTTGAGCGGCTGAATTATGGGTTGGTCAGCAATGACTACGGTCATCTGCTGGCTTCCGGCACAGATCGCCTCGGCATCACCAACGACTTCACGGCCGCTGTGCACGGCGAGTTGCAGCCCGGTGTCCAGACCCTGGGTGCAAGCGCCGCCTTTTTGATCTCTTCCTTGGGTGTGCTGTCGTCGTCGATGGCCGGCAGCCACAGTCCGGATGGAGGCGGTGGACTGCTGGGCCTCGGCTTCGACCACCACGGCGCCATCCTGGACATGGGCTTTCGCGCGCAGGTAACGAGCAGGCATTTCATGCAATTGGGATTGGTGCCGGGATTGCTTTCTCCCAGCAGCTTGCTCAGTGCCTATGCGGCGCTTTCGGTAGCAAGAGGCGGAACCCTGGCGTTCAACGTCACCCGGCAGAACCAACGGCAGCAAACAGATCTAGGCGTGGCAGGCCTCAGCTACAGCCAGTCGCTCGGACCGTATGGCTATTTCCAGTTGAGTGTCATGCATACCTCGGGCGCAACCGGCGGCATGATGATTGGCATGAATTACACCTGCCCCATCGGTACGCGGTCCAGTGCGTCGGTGTACGCCCAGCGGCAGGAAGGAGATACGCAGGAAATCGCCCAGTTTCAGCAAAATGCACCGTATGGCAGCGGCCTCGGATACAGGGTGCTGGCCGGACTCGGCGCAGACCAACGAGGCGAAGCGGACCTCACCGAGAATACGAATACCGCCTCTTACTATGTGGCCGTCGCCCATGAAGCCGGCCTCGACGCCTACCAGGCAAATGCCACCGGAAGTGTCGCCCTGCTCGGCGGCGGCGTGCATTTCACCCGCCAGATTCCTGACAGTTTCGGTCTGGTTCGCGTACCCGGTTTTGCGAATGTGCGTGTGTATGAAGACAACCAGCTGGTCGGTGAAACCGATACCAACGGCAACGCCTTTGTACCGAATCTACGGTCTTATCAGGCCAACACCATCCAAATAGAACAAGCAGACTTGCCCTTGGATGTGGATGTGTCAGCAACGTCCATGACGGCCATTCCTTATCTCAATTCGGGTCTCGTACTTACGTTTCCCGTCAGGCGCATCGACAACACCTCGTACACGCTCGTGCAAGCCAACGGCGCCTTTGTGCCGGCAGGAAGTCAGGCGGTGTATGAAGGAAAGACCTATCCGGTGGGATTCGGCGGCCTCGTCTATGTGCCCACCTTGACGCCTTCCGAAAAACTGGTAGTGAGCTGGCCCACTGGCCACTGCGCTACGGATCTTTCCATGCAACGCCATGAAAGAGCCGACAACCTACCGCGTTTGGAATGCCGATGAGCGCGACAGAAAGACAATCACTTGTACGGGCAAAATCACCCAGGGTGCGTATCGTGCTCTGGGTCCTTGTGATCATGGCCGGCACGTGTTCGCGTAGCGCGCTCGCCCAATCTACCTCGTGCTCGGCCAGTACGACAGGCGTAGCCTTCGGATCCTACGATCCGCGCTCCAACATACCCTCGGATAGCACCGGCTCCGTTTCCGTCACGTGCTCAGCAAGCGCCAGCTACACCATCGCGCTTAGTTCCGGCCAGGGAAGTTTTTCAGCGCGGACCATGTCCAACGGCACGCATCTGCTCTCCTACAACCTCTACACGGATAACCTGCGAACGACGGTGTGGGGCGACGGCAGTGGATCGACTACGACGGTGGGCGGAAGCGGCACGAGCGCGTCGTACACCGTCTACGGACGGATTCCCGCGCTACAGAACGCGTATGTAGGGGCATATAACGACAACATTGTCGTGACGGTGAGTTTCTAGTAGCCCCACGGGATGGAGATGGGTCAGCCTGGCTGCTCTGTCGGGCTTTGCTGGTGACTATCACTATTGCGTTGCCATGCAGGATCGATAGCACCCTTTTGCATCGCAGACTCTTTGGCGTCATTCCTGCAAAAACGGGAATGACGACTCAAAAAAGACAGCGCGAACGGCTTTTGCTGCTTACACGCCCTTGGCAGCAACCAATTGCATCGGCGCAATATCCAATGGCTCGGCAAGATGCTGCGGTACGGTCGCGATGATCTGGGCGGCGGTGGCGTCACGCAGATGGTTGTCGCGCCCCGCTTTGTCCACGAACACATCCACGATATGCACGATGTCGGGGTTGGTCTCCGAATGAAGCACCAGCCAGACCAGCATCGGTGTTTCGTTCATAGCTTGGGGCAGGGCGTCGGCGATCAGGCGCGCCACTTCAGGGCCTTTGCCGGGGTGCGCCTTGAAGGTCACGATGGCGGCTACTTGCGTCATGGGGGAGTCTCCTTGGGGTGGGGATACATGCATCCTGCGCGCTTCGGCGCGTGCTGGTGGGGTGTCTGATTAGCCACATATCAGGCAAAATCCGCCAATCCCCTCCTTGAAGATGATTCATCATGCGTATCGTCGTCTTAGGCATGGATGGCACGCTTCCCTCCGGCGTGGCCGGCCTCTGTGACGTGTTCTGGCTCGCCAATGAGGCTATCCGGCAAAAAGCCGATACGGCAGCGCCGCAGCGCGCCGCCGAATCATTTGAATTGCTGACGGCCAGTCCGCGCGGCCGTTCTTTCAAGGATGGACGCGGTGGTCGGGTACGCGTGGATACGGCGCTCTTCGACATCAAGCGCTGCGACGCCATCCTGATCCCCGGCATCGTGCAGACCGGCAAGGGCTCGCCATGGAGTGGTCCGGTGGTCAGCGAGATTGGCGCCTGGCTGCGTAAGCAACACGCGCACGGCAGCATCATTGCGGGCTCATGCAAGGGTGTCTTCGTGCTGGGTGAAGCGGGCCTGCTCAACGGGCGCCGCTGCACTACGACATGGTGGCTGCACGACGAACTGCAGCAGCGTTATCCGCGCGCCCATGCCATCTGGGGATCGTCGCTGATCGATGATGGTCGCGTCGTCACCTCAGGCGGACCGTTATCGTGGATCGACTCGGCGCTGCATGTGATTCGCGCGCTTGCCGGGGCGGAAGCCGCACGGCTGGCAGCGGATTTTGCCGTCATCGACAACACGCCCCCCGCGCAAACGATCTACATGCCGCGCGGCTATCTCAAGGCGCGCGATCCTTTGCTGATGGACGCCGAGCGCACGGTACGCCAGCTTGCCTATGACCTGAGCGTGGCCGAGTTGGCGGCACGCCTGGCGACCAGTGAGCGCACCTTGCATCGGCGATTGAAGCAGCTCACCAACGAATCGCCCAAGACATTCATTGCGCGCATCAAGCTCGAAGATGCACGCACTCTGCTCGAAGATGGCGCGACGAGCATCAAGCGCGTCTCGCAGCAAATGGGCTACGCGGATGAAAGCAGTTTTCGTCGAGCCTTTGTCCGCTTTACCGGCATGACACCGAGCGCGTATCGCCAGTGGGCGCGCAAACGCTAGAGACGGCCTGCGCATGTCGATGATGCGCAGCCTTGCGCTTGCTTGGTGGCCGTAACGAGTGATTGGCGAAGAGCGCCGGGCATCGCGACAAAAAGCGTGCCGGCTTTCACGTCCGATAGGCCATGTGGCAGACGCGATGGCGCGATGAAGCGGGTAAAGTGTTTGGCTCCGTGATTCGATAGAGCAATAAGGAAAACGGCATGGGGAAGGGTGTTTTGACCAAACGAGCCGCATGGGGCGTGTTACTGGCCTTGGCGTGGTGGTCGCAGTGTGTTTCGGCAGGATCGCTGCCAACGCCGGTGATCGATGCCGCCCCCGCGTTGCGACGTCCTCTCGATGAGCCGCAACCGCCGCCGGGTCCAGGCCCGAGCGCAGAGACGATCAAGGCGTGGCGGGACCGCAAGTTCGGCATGTTCATCCACTTCGGCCTGTATGCCGTCGCAGGCGGCATGTGGCAGGGAAAACGCATAAACAACGGCTATAGCGAACAGATTCTCGCCAACGGCCCGATCCCGCCCAAGCAATACGAAGCGCTGGCCAAACAATTCGATCCCGTGCATTTCGACCCTGACGCCATCGTGGCGCTCGCGAAGGCCGCCGGCATCAAGTTCATCGTGATCACAGCCAAGCATCACGACGGCTTCAACATGTTTCACACCGCATTGACGCGCTACAACGTGGTGGACGACACGCCTTACCATCAGGACATCGTCAAGCAACTCGCTGATGCATGCGCGCGCGGCGGCCTGAAATTCGGCGTGTACTACTCCACCATCGACTGGCATCACCCCGGCGGCAATACCTATATCGAAGGCAACAGCAATCCGATTACGCCCTCGCAGGAGGCGTTCAATGTCGCTCAGATCGAAGAATTGCTAAGCCACTACGGACCTATTTCCGAGATCTGGTTCGACATGGGCAAGCCGACGCCCGCGCAAAGCGCACACTTTGCGAGCACCGTGCATGACCTGCAGCCACAGACGATGATTTCCGGCCGCGTGTGGAATAACTACGGCGATTTCGCCGTCATGGGCGATAACGGCGAGCCCGATGTCGCGATGGAATTGCCGTGGCAGGCGCCGGCATCCATGTTTCCGGATACCTGGGGTTATCGTTCCTGGGAAAACCGTACGGACCTGCCCGGGAAGATTCGTGAAAACATCACCCGCCTGGTGCGAGTGGTCAGCCAGGGCGGCAATTACATTCTCAACATCGGACCGGAAGGCGATGGTTCCGTCGTGCCGTATGAAGCGCAGGTGCTCAAGGGCATGGGCGCGTGGCTGCAACGCAACGGAAAAGCTATTTATGCCACACGCAAGCAGCCGTTTGCCCAGGTGGCATTTGGCTATGCGACGGTCGGGCCGCATGCCTTGTATCTATTCGTGAACAAATTACCGGCGGATCATCGGCTGCGTATTCCCGGCGTGGCGGATACGGATTTCGACCGTGCCTATCGGCTTGGTTCGCCCACGGCAACGGTGAGCGTCGCGCGCAGTGGTCACGATGTGACGGTCTCACTGAATCACCTTGCGCACTGGCCTACGGTGGATGCCGGCCGTACCGATGTGGATGCTTTCATGCCCGTGCTGGTGCTGCCTTTCAAGGGGCCGCTGCGCGTTCGTCCAGAGATGATTGCAGCGTCACCGGGCGGCCATTTCCAACTATTGCCAGCGCAGGCAGAGCATTACCTCAACTACAACGGGGAAGGTTACGAGGCGCCCGCAACGCTGTACAAATTGGATTGGCAGATGGATGCCAGCGCTGCCAGTTACGACATCACTGTTCACTACATACCGTCATCCGAACCCACACGCATGGATCTTTGGGTCGATGGGCATGCCTATCCACTGAATCTCGCCGGCGCGACAGCGAAGACGGCGGAGCAGACGTTGCGTGTCCATCGTGACCGCTCGACGCATCCTTATGCGATGGAACTGGAAGTGACGCCGCACGCACCCTTCATCCAAGGCACGGCGTTGCCGGTGACCGTGCAATCGTTGGCGCTGTCACCGACGCCGTAACGCGTCGTTTCGCGCTGCGAATGTTCCGGGGACATCTTACGGGGTGTCTCCGGATGCATCGGGGTTCGGCGCGTTTTTGCCGGGTGCTGCCAGGTCGTCAAGGTCATGCCCGCGTGCATGCTGCAAGGCGCGGAGATTCTGTTCGATCTCCGCGATGGTCAAGGGAAAATAGTTTTCCTCGTCTTCCATGTTCATCCAGCCCGTGACGCGTTCGCGACTGACCTCGACACCTGCCTTCTTCAAGGCAGCCAGCACGTCACTGGCCGATATATAGCCGACATCGCAAAACAATCGCCACAACCAGTTCAGCCGCGTCGGATCGAGGGCGCGGATAGGAGGAACCCGGTAGCCATGCTTGGCGTTTCCTTTATCAGTCATGAGCTTTGCCCCTCGCTTAGCCATCCAGACGCCGTGCACCTTAGCACTACATATCGCTCGAATCCGCGCTTTCGAAGCAGGCACCGGCAGCAGACAGCGTGCAGCCTGGGGGCTATGATCGGTGAGCGGCAGGCCCATCTCCATGGCAGACGGGGCCGTCCTTCGAACGCAGATAGTGAATACCGCCGTATCGCCGCGCTAATTGATGGGCGTCAACTCGCCGGGAACGGCCGCCTCTTCTGCGCGCGGCGGGGAAAGCGGCATTGACACCGGCAAGGTTCGTCCCTGATCGGCTAGCTAATTGGCAGATAGATAAGAGGCATCCCATGCGTTTTCTCATCTGTTTCACCGCGTTATGGATAGCCGGCACGGCAGCTTCCACGCCGATGCCTCCGTTTATGCATGGGGTGCCAGTGCACGCGGCGACCTTTAGAAACGGCACGTCTTCAACCGGCTGGATCAACTTCGATTTTGCCGGTGGCAGAAGCATCCTGATTCCGGCGAAGGTCAACGGTCAGGAAGTGTGGGTGAAGCTCATCGACGGCGCCGACACCTCCTATATCGATAAGGACTTCGCGGCCTCCATCGGTTTCAAGCCACCCACCAGGACCAACGCGGCGGGGGATGTCGACGTGCAGGTCCAACTGGGCGATCTCACGCTACGGCGTGTCAGGACGTCTGTCGTCGCACTCGGCGCCAAACGCACCGATCCCCTGTATGTGCCATTTATCTTGAGCGATGACTTGTTCAATCAGGTCGTGGTCGACATCGACTTCGCGCATCACCGCATTGCTTTTCAAGATCCGCAATCGACGATCAAGCTGCCACGCGATGCCGTGGATATACCGTTGCTGCGGCGCCTGGACGCGCGCACCGTTCCTGTTTCCGTGGAAGGCGCGGCTCCCGTTCCGTTTGAATGGTTCTTGGGCGATCCCGCCCCCGTTACGGTGTATGAGCCTTATGTCGAAGCGCATCACTTGCTGCAGAACAGGCCTGCTTCGATCAGGCTTGGCGGCGGCCTGGGTGGCCAGCGTCCGCAGGAACCGGTGGCGAGCTTGCGTGATATCCGATTTGCCGGTGTCGACTTCACCCACGTGCCGGCAGTGTTCCCGTCCAATGCCGTGCGAGGGAGTGATTCCCCATTGATCTCGGGCAACATCGGCCTGGCTCTGCTTTCTCGGTTTCACTTAATTGTCGACTATCCCCACCAGCGCATGTACGCCGCGCCTTACGCTGGGATGGAAAAGGCACCGTTCGACAAAGACCGGCTGGGCTTGTACCTGAGCAGACAAGGTGCCGGTGTAGTGGTGGATTTTGTTGCGCCAGGCAGTCCGGCCCAGGCAGCTGGTTTCAAGGCTGGCGAGCAGGTCGGCGCGATTGATCAAAAGCCGGGCCAGGACTGGACGCCTGCAGCGCTCACCCAGTTACGCTTCGCGCATGGCGGTGATGTCGTCACGTTCAAGATGGCGACAGGCGCCAGCCGGCAAATCAGGGCCAAGGATTATTTCTGACCTTGGTCCTTATCACACGGTGCCCGGCTTGCCAGGCGTATAGTGCGATTCGGACGTTAGGTTGCAGTAACCGAAAGAGGTGTATTCATGCGTCATCTCATCAGCCTGTTGCTCCTGGTCGCCGCCGGCATTTTCTATCTCATCGGCATGGGACCGCTGTTCTTTGGAGCGCCTCTCAGCGGTTCCGTGTTGCTTGCAGTGGCGATTGCGCTTGAAGTCGCCTTCTGGCGTCGCACGAGGCAACCTGTCAGGCATTGAGAAAGCGATGCTGGCCTCGGCATGGCCGGGCGCTTGTAACGACGCTTGAGCAAGCGCCCGGGAAAAAGCGCAGGCTAAAAAGTGGGATTCGACGCATGTGTGCGTCGTTGACACGTTCCCGTTATTCGATCATTTGGAAGTACCGCTGGCGCCGAGTGCTTCGGCGCCAGCGAACCTCTTGCCATGTGCTGAGAAGAACAGCCTTCATGGCGCCCGTGCTCCAGCATCCGTTTTCCAGGAGACGGGATCGCCCTCGACGTGAGATCAATCAGGCCGATTGATTGGCCGGCGGAGACTTGCGCAATGGTGCGCGCGCCTTATCCCATGCCTTCAGACCGCGCAGCGCCAAACCGGCAATGGATGGAAGCAAACGCGGCTGCATGAGGTCCGGATCGAACACGCTCATGCGGCGAGCGTTTTCGCGATAGCAGTCTTCGACGAAGCCGCGGAACGAGAAACCTTCCAGAAACAGGTTGGCTTGCGTCACCGCGAAATCCTTTCCGTCGTTCGGTTCCTGTCCGCGCTTGACCATGCCCATCAGGCGACCACCGGCGCGTGCATAGAACCGCAGGGATTTTGCGGCGCGACGAATCGGTCCCAGGCCACGTTGCTTTTCGCGCCAGGCCATATAGTTGATGAAGAACACGATATGCCGGGTCTCTTCGAACATCAGCATGTCGAAGATATCGAACAGGCTGTCGGGCAGGAATTCCGATTGCCGCGCGGATTTGAATGCACCGAAGCCAAGAAAGGAATCGAGGCATTCGCCAAAACCGAAATCGATGAATGCCGTTTCGAGATCCGCCGGAAAAGCTTCCAATGGCTGTGCACTGGCATCGATGCCGTAGCGCTCGATCATCACGCGGATCAGATCCGCGTGACGCCTCTCCTCGAAGCCTTGCATCGCGATGGCCTCACGCACCACCGGATCGGTAACGTGTGGCGTAAAGGCATCCACGATAGCGCCGGCACGGCGCTCCGTATGGTAGACCTCCTGCCAGAAAGGCACGCCACGCAGGCGTTCCAAATCAGCATCGCTCAGTGTTGGCCAGGGCAGCGTCTCAGGGTTGTAGTCCTGATACGTATCCATGAATTGTTTACAGAAAAGCGTTTTATGCGCTTCCGAGCCGGCTTTTATTTTTTGCGTCATGGGCTTGTCCATTAAAACCGATCGTCCGTTTTCTGTGTTTTACGAACACCGGTGTTGGCACTAAGAAAAACATGTTCCATCGTCGTGTCAGGACGTAACGAATGCGTTCGATGTGCCCGTTGCGCAAAGCCGTAGAACCGATGCGTCAGTCATGTCTTGCAGCGAGCCGGTAAAGCGCATCACGATCCGGTTGTTATCGCCCGCTGCACTGCACTCGACAGGGCTTTTTCCATCGAACACCGAGCGTCCTGAACCAAACGAGTTGCTCCGTTATTGGGGCACGCTACCCGACGCGCAAGTGACTTTCTAAGAACACGCCAGCAGATATCCACGCGTCTCCGATCATTCTGGAAGGCCGGTTTTTATCTGTCAGGCACGCGAAAGCATTTGTTGTTTCAACGCACCGAATTCGAGCACCAAGTCATGCGTCACTCTTCATTTGAGAGAGTGTATGCCTGCTTTTTATATGGCGCCTTTCATTACCCTTACGAACCATTTTCCGCATCGTTCCGTCACTGCGAAACCATGGTGCGAGAAATATCAAACGGAGGGAGTCGCGGTTATCCCCCAAAAGGATGATGACCTTCACGATGGAGCGCGCCGTGCCGTCAGCCCACGGGCTGTGTCTCGCGACCAGGCCGCCAATGCAGCAGGCTCATGGCCAGTGATCCCACCGGTAATACGCCGCCAAGCAACGTGACACCTTTCCAGCCAAAGTGCCCCCATGCTGAAGCCGCGGCAAGGGAACCCACGGCACCTCCGACAAACATGGTGGTCATGAACAGCGTATTGAGGCGGCTCTTGTACTCCGGATGCAGGCCATAGATGACGTGCTGATTGGAGACGAGCGAGATCTGCACGCCAAAATCCAACACGATGACGCCGGCAACCAGGCCCCACAGGTTGGGCCAGGTGCCGAAGACCACCCAGGCCAGAAGGGTGGCTATCGCACCGAGCGCGATAACGGGCGCGGGGCCCCGGTTATCCGCGATGCGACCTGCGATCGGCGCCATCGCAATACCGACCGCGCCCACGATGCCAAACAGACCTGCCGCTGCCGCGCCGAGATGAAGCGGTGGCTGTGCCAGGCGCAGGGCGAGCGTGGTCCAGAAGGCGGAGAACGATGCGAACTGCAGCGCCTGAATCATCGCCGAGCGGCGCAGCACCGGCTCACCCGTCCAGAGCTTGCCTAGCGAAGCCAGCAGTTCACCGTAGCGCACGCGTTCGCGCGGATGATGCGCCGGCAATGAGCGTGCCATGAGGATGGCACCGAGGACGGCGATCGGCACGGCCAGCCAGAACATGGTGCGCCAACCTGCCATGCTGGAAACCACGCCGGCCAACGTACGGCTGAGCAAGATCCCCGTGAACAGGCCGCTCATCACCGCACCGATGGCGGCGCCGCGTTTTTCCGGCGCGGCGAGGATCGTGGCAAATGGCACGATCTGCTGCGCCACCGTGGATGCGGCGCCGACCAGCACGGAAGCGGCGGCCAGCGCCGCAAGTCCAGGCGCCATGGCTGCCAGCACCAGCGCCGCCGCCAGTGCCAGAAACTGGACGACGATCAAGCGGCGCCGTTCGAGCATGTCGCCCAGCGGCAACAGAAACAGCAAACCGGCCGCATAGCCCAACTGCGTCAACATGGGAATCCAGCCGCTCACGCGTGGATCGCCCAGGTTGTCCCTCATCACTTCCAACATCGGTTGGTTGTAATAGATATTGGCCACCGCCAACCCAGTCGCTGACGCCATGGCAAACAGCGTCGTCTTGGACAAATGCGGTGATGCTGTGGATGGAACGGACATGCTTTAAGACCTAGAAAAAGAACGACCAGACAAGGCACGGGCGATGCATCGACGATGCAAGGGAGCCCAGGACATCCATCCACCCGATGGGATATAGGCATCTATTCGGCAAATCCAAGCCTCTGCGCCGACGGCATCCGTCACATGCCTACAGCGCCCATGACTTCAGGCGATACCCGCCGAGCGACGTAGGCGACAAGGCACGGCATATCACGCGATCGTGCCCCCGCCATCGATCAAGACAGTCGAGCCCGTTGCATAAGGCGTGCCGGCCAGATAAAGAATCGCGTTGGCAACATCTTCCGGCGTTCCGACACGTCGAGCAGGAAGCTGCTCTTGCGCTGACCGATACATGTTCGCGCGCGCTTCTTCGCTCATCCCGGACCACAGCGGCGTAGCGATGAGACCCGGCGAAACCGAGTTCACGCGTATCGGCGCCAGCTCCATGGCGAGCCCGCGCGCCAACCCATCCAATGCCGCATTGATGGCGCCTTGCAGAACCGACGTCGCCGATGGACGACCACTCCGGTAGCCCGATACCAAGGTAAGAGAGCCGGCGTTGTTGATACGCGCCATCTTAGCGATGCGATACGCACCCCAGAACTTGCTGTTCATCGAGGCGTAAGCGTCCTCCAGTGATAGCTCGCGCACGGAGCCGGTTCGTGTTTGCGAAGCCGATATCACGATGTGATCGAACGGAGCCATGCGTTCAAAAAACGCTGCAATGGCCTGCTCGTCAGCCGTATCCAACATGGCCGTCGATACCTCATGGCCGATACGGCTTGCCGCCATGGTCAGTTTGTCTTGATGGCGGGAGGCAATCGTGACCCTGGCGCCTCGTTCGGCAAAGGCAAGGGCTGCCGCTTCGCCGATACCGGAACTTCCACCCACGATCAGTACGGATTTTTGTTGAAAAGAAAACATGGTCATTATTTCTCGGGATGATTTTTCGCTTGGCGTGGAGCATCAAGTGCTTCAACACGCACACGGAGACCTAACCTTACCCGTGAAAAGCTACGCCTGAGCCGCGACGTCTGGAAGACAGGCGTGATGCCGGGTGGTCGATTACGCAATAAATAAATCGTTCGATGCATTCGCCAGCCGGGATCAGTTCCCTGGATGCTTGAGCTTGTCCCAAGGAATTTGCCCGATCCTGGGACATAGATGTCCCGGATCATGAAAATTTCGCGGAGATTCGACAGGAAATTCGCTATGTGAAGGGGGCTGGCCTGCACGCGGCGAAAAGGGGCGCCTCCGCATCCCGGCGACAGGCGCATGAAGGGTCGCAACCGCGCATATGAGGGTTCGGGCGGATGATTCGGTGATAGCTGACGTTTCCATTTTAAGAGAGCTGGCCTGATGCCCAACCATGCGGCTGCCAATCCCATGCATATGAATCTGCCATCCCATGACACCAGCGAGGTGGCGACGCTTTTCCGGCGCCTCGATTGGTCACGCTCGCCCCTCGGATCGCTGAATACATGGTCTTCAAGTCTGCGAACGACGGTGGGTATGTTGCTGGCGACCGACGCGCAGATCGTCCTGTTCTGGGGCACTCAGTTCGTTGCGCTCTACAACGATGCCTACGCCTTCACTATCGGCGACAAGCACCCTCATGCATTGGGCCGTCCTGCCGAGGAAAGCTGGACTGAATTATGGGACGATCTGGAACCGCTGCTGCGCGGTGTCCGTGAAACAGGCAAGACGTTTTCCGCCAAGGATCGTCCCTTCTATATCGAGCGACGTGGATACGGAGAGACGGTTTACTTCGATATCTCCTATTCAGCGGTTCCGGAGGCCGACGGCTCGGTCGGTGGCGTCCTGTGCATTGTTTCGGAGACGACGCAACGCGTGCTCGGGGCCAGACGCCAGGCGGCGCTGTTGCAGTTGGAAGACGCACTGCGGCTCATCGACAGCACCGAATCAGCGCGGCGTGTCGCCGCCGACTTGCTGAGTCGCGAGCTGATGACGACAGGCATTCACTATGTCGACGGGAGCGTAAGCAAGGCAGCACGGTATGAAGCCGATGAAAAACGCCTCGGAGAGGGGGCCTCGGCAACAGCCGCGCTCGACATTCCCGCCTTACGCAACAGCCAGATCGTCGGCTTGTTTTCGGTGCAGCCCTCGCTATCGCACGGATGGATGGACGAGGACGTTGACTTTGCTCGCACAGTCGTCGAACGGACCTGGGCAGCGGCGGAGCGCGCGCGAGCCGAAACGTTGCTTCGTGAAAGCGAAGCGCGCCAGCGACAAGATGCTGAGCGTGTACAACTGGCGCTCGCCGCCGGCGCCATTATCGGTACGTGGTTTTGGGATCTATCCACCGGCAAATTTACCGCGGACGAAAAGTTTGCGATCAACTTCGGCGTAGATCCGGCGCTCGATCGCGAAAACCTGTGCCTTGAGCAAGTCATGGCCTCCGTCCATCCGGAGGACAGGCCCGGGCTCCAAAAAACCATCGAGGGCGTGGTCAGGCAAGCAGGGCATTATGCGCATCAGTACCGGGTGTGCCGCGCAGACGGCAATTACTATTGGGTCGAAGCGAACGGCCGCGTCGAAACAGCAGAAGACGGTACCCCCATCGCTTTTCCCGGAGTACTCATTGATGTTGAAGAGCGGCGCCGGACAGAGCTGCGGCTTGCCGCAAGCGAAGCAAAATATAAAACGCTGTTCGACGAAATAGACGAGGGCTTTTGCGTGATCGAGCTCTTCGACGGCCCGCATGGGCCGTTGAGTGATTACGTGCATGTCGAAGCAAATCCCGCGTTTGCCACCAATACGGGTATTGCCGATATCGTGGGCAAGCGCTTGCGCGCCATGATTCCGAAGGACGCCGACGGATGGGTCGAGATATACCGCCGCGTGCTTCTTACCGGCGAGCCCGTACGCTTTGAGCGCGAGCTATCCACGACCGGCCGCTATCTGGAGCTTGCCGCTTTCAGGATGGATCCCCCCGAGCGACGCCAGGTTGCCGTGTTGCTTAAAGATGTGACCATGCGCAAGCGGGCCGAAACGGAGCTGCAGCTCCTCAATCGGGAATTGGCCGAGCGCGTGACGCAAGCCGTCGATCAGCGTGAAGCAGCACTTGCCCGCGTGCATGAAATGCAGAAGCTGGAAACCATCGGCCAGCTCACTGGCGGCGTAGCGCACGATTTCAACAATCTGCTGACACCCATCGTCGGTGCGCTCGACATGCTCTCCCGCTATCACGAGAGCGACCAACGCATCAGAAAGCTGATCACGGCAGGACTACAGGCGGCCGAACGCGCACGCACGCTGGTCCAGCGCCTGCTTGCCTTTGCGCGGCGACAGCATCTTGAGGCGCGTCCGATCAATGTTCGCCACCTGGTGAACGGCATGGAGGACCTCTTGACTCGCTCGCTGGGACCGCAGGTCATCCTCAAGATTGAATGTGCGGCCGATCTTTCGCCGGCCATGATCGATCCCAATCAATTCGAACTCGCCTTGCTCAACCTGGCCGTCAATGCGCGGGATGCCATGCCGGATGGTGGAGAGCTGAAGGTCACCGTCGCAGAAGAGGAGGTGGAGCAGTCAAAACTCGCGAACGGCCGATACATACGCGTCGCCGTGTCGGATACCGGCGTCGGCATGGACACCAAGACCATCAAGCGAGCCGTCGAACCCTTCTTCACTACCAAGGCAAAGGGGCAGGGCACAGGACTCGGCTTATCGATGGTGCACGGCCTCGCCGCGCAATCGGGCGGCGACTTTGCCCTTGCCAGCACACCAGGATTGGGCACCACCGCCACCTTATGGTTGCCGGTATCTTCCGAACAAATTGATCTGCACATGGAACAAGTGACAGACAGGAGAGAGCTTCGTCGTGTGCAGTCCACGCCCGTATTGTTGGTGGACGATGAAGAGCTGGTGCGGGCCGGTACCGCCGAAATGCTGATGGACGCCGGTTACATCGTCTATCAGGCGTCGTCCGGCCATCAGGCGCTGGGCATGCTGAGGGAGGGCCTGGAGATAGACGCCTTGATTACCGATTACGCGATGCCCGGCATGACCGGCGTCGAATTGGCGCAGGAAGTCTCTCGTTTACGACCGACATTGCCCGCCCTCATGATTACCGGCTTTGCTTCCCTCAAGGATCGCATCAGCAGCGATCTGCCCCGGCTGGCCAAACCCTTTCGCCAGCACGAACTGGCCGACGCACTCGCCGAGCTGTTGGAGAAAGCCGGCTGTGCGAGCGAGTAAGACAAGTGCCGATCTGCACCATGGCTCTGCCGTACAGCGCTCAGCGATCCATGCGCCCCATCCCGGGTAGCGTTCACGTGCCCATCCGCACCTGTTGGGTAGGCAGCACGTCGATACCTGGACCGAAACTCATCATCTGCGCGAGGGTGGCGTTATGGTGGGCAATGATTTGCGCGGCAGTAAGCACATCGTTATCGAGTGTGGTGTGCGCATCGGACACAAGCGTCACCGCGTAACCCAGGGAGAGTGCGCGGCGAACCGTGGTGTCTATGCAGAAGTCGGTTTGCAGGCCGACTATCACGAGCCTTGTCACGCCGCGCTGTTGCAGCAGCTCATGCAAGGGAGTTCGATGGAACGAATCGGGTGTGGTCTTGCGCAGGCGGACATCGTCCGGCGTCACCCTCAACTCTTCGGCGAGCTGCCAACCCGGCGAACCATAGCGAAAAGATTCTTCATCTTCTTCATGTTGAATGATGAACACGGGTAGGGCTGAAGACCTTGCCGTTTCGCCGAGCGTATTGATGCGTCCGATTATGTTGTCGATATCGAATGCAGCGTATTTGCCCGTGCAAAGTGCTTGTTGGACGTCGATGATGAGCAATGCGGTCGTCATGGCCTGGTTGCGCGGAGGTAGTTATTTTTGCATCGGTTCGGGTGAATAAAGAAGGCATGGGCAATTCCTTTCAAGCTCCGCGGACGTCTGTTCGATGTCAGGAAATCCTATAGCAGACACCGCCACTACTATCAGACAATTCCACCGTCCCGGTGATGACACCTGTGAGTAACATCGCATTTCCGCGGTGTCGCACCATAGAGACTTTGTCATGCCGGATCCGGGGCTTCTCTCATCCGCGATCGCACAGCGGATTCATCAACGTTATTTTATTCATGTCGTGGGCACGCCGCTTGCCGTGCCGCTCGACATCGCATCGTTCGAACTGCGCGAGGCGCTCGGTGACACGTATCGCATCGTCATCATCGCCACCCATCCAGAATTGTTGACTGGCGAGGATTTCGTCAGCAAGGATGCGATGTTCAAAATCACGCGCGACGAAGGCGAGGACACCCGCCTGTGGTCAGGCTGCGTGACCCATTTCAACCGCGTCAGCCGCAGCAAGGACCAGTGGACATATCAGCTGGTCGTCGAACCGCATGTAGCGCGCATGCGCCTGACCCGCGCTTTCCGCACCTTCCAGAATCAGGACGCGCCGGGGATCATCGAGAGCCTGCTGCGCAAGCACGGGCTGCGCGGCCACCAATTCCTCTTCAAGCTGCGTCGCCGCTATCCCGTGCATGCCTTTCGCCTCCAATACGGCGTCTCAGATTGGGCGTACTTGCGACAACTGCTGGAACAGGAGGGCATGTACTGCTACATCGAGCAAGGTAAATACGGGGATGTTTTCGTATGCGCCGATGACGTCGATCACTACGTCTATTTGCCCAAACTTCGCTTGCCCTATCGGGAAGAGTCGGGCCAGAACGCTAGCGAGGAGGCCATCACGGACCTTCAAGTGTGCAGTCAAGCCGTGCAGCGTGCCTTCAAGGTGGCCGAGTTCAATCCAGCGGCGGCATGGGAGCGCATCACTGCCGAGGCCAATCTCGCCTGGAAGGATCCGACCACTTACGGCACCTCCTACAGTTACGGGACGGGTCACCTGGATCAGGCGCAGGCCAAGTGGGAAGCGCAATTGCGCCACGAGGCGGCGCTTGCTCAGCAGCTTAAGATCACCGGCCATGGTCATTCGTCCGAGGTGCGTCCTGCGCGCGTGGTGCGCACGGATACGGATATCCCGGAAGCACCCCACGGTCTGGTCATCACCGAAGTGACGCACACGGGTGGACGCAGCAACGCGTATCGCAACGCCTTCAAGGCAATACCTTGTGACCGCCGTTTCCGGCTGCCCATCGATGAAAACCAATGGCCCAAAGTGTCCGGGACATTAAGTGGCCGAATTACATCGCCCGGCAACTATCCGTACGCTTTTCTTACCGAAGCTGGACATTACGTCGTTCGGCTGGATCTGGACTTCGATCCGTGGAACCCCGGCGGCGAATGTGTGCCGCTACCACTTGCCAAACCCTTTGCGGGCAAACGGCAGACTGGCATGCACTTCCCCGCGCTGGACGGTGATTACGCCGTGATCGAATGCCGCGATGGCGATCCAAACAAACCCTATATCGCCGCGTTCCACCATACCTCGATCCACCCCGACCTGATCACCAATCAGGATCGCCGGATGTCGCGCAATCGCATCGCCACACAAAGCGGTGCATTCCAGGAAATTGAAGACTGGAAAGGCGAAGAGCACTTCATGCTCTCGACACCTCACTCCGGCATCAGCCAGTTGAACCTGGGCCACATCGTCGATCTAAGGCGGCAAAAGCGTGGCGAGGGCTTTGAGCTGCGTACCGATGCCTATGGCGCGGTGCGCGCAGGTGGCGGTTTGCTGTTGTCCACCGACAAGCAGGGCAATGCGGTGGGGGCACAGCGCGAGATGACGGCGGCCATGCAGGTGCTGCAAACCGAGTTGGCCAATGCGCAAAGCCTGGCGGAGCAAGCGGCGCAAGCAAAGGCCGAGATCGCGGATTTGAAAGCGCAGAACGCCTGGCTGCGCCAGAGCGTCAGCGAGCTGAAGGAGTCGGTCATGTTGCTGTCTTCCGCCAAAGGCGTAGCGGTAGCAACACCCGATCAGGTGGCCGTGACCGCCGGCAAGGACATGAACTTGAGCACCGGTGGCGGGTTTGGCGTCAACGCGATGAGAAGCATCGTCCTGGCTGCCGAAAAGGCAGTCTCGCTCTTCGCACACACATTGGGCGCCAAGATCATGGCCGCGCGCGGCAAGGTAGAGATCCAGGCGCAGAGCGACGCGATGGATCTTTCGGCGCAACAGGACATCACCGTCACCAGCACGAGTGGAAAGCTGATTTTCAGGGCCAAGGAAGCCATCGAGTTCTATGTCGGTGGAACGCTCATGAGCCTTGAACCGCATCGCATCCGTCAGATCACTCCGGGCGATTTTTACGAACGCGCCGCCGCCTTCGACCGTCGCGAGCCCGACAACAGCACCACCAAGGCCCAGTTGCCCTGGACGTCCGACATCCAGACCCAGAACCGTCACGGTTCGAAATTCTCGGGCTGACGTGGCCCGTTCTCCCCGCTCATCGTTGACCACGGCATGACTTTCCCCTCGCGTTCGACCCCAACCGCTTCGCCGTCACCCGCTGCCGCGTACCCGCCAGACGACACACAGGCGACGCGTCCGCTCACCTGGCGTTATCCATTCACGGCCGACTGCTCTAACGAAATCACCGACCCGCAAATCTTCTTCGACGCCTTCGCGCGGATGGACGATGGGTACTTCCCTGTGGGCGTGAACGGCTTTCCGCACGGCGGCGTGCACTTCGGTGCCGGCACCGCCGCTGCCGTCGATCAAGCCGACGGCGTGCGTTGCCTGGCCGATGGCGAGATCGTGGCCTACAAGCTCGACGCCACCTACCCCCATCTGCCCTTCACGCAAGACGGCCGCTGGGCCATGTACGCCACCGGCTTCGTGCTGGTGCGACACACTCTGACCTTGCCGCCTCTGCCGGACAGCAAAGCGCCGCCCTCGGCCGAAGACACACAGACCCTCTACAGCCTCTACCTGCACCTGGCCGACGTAGCGACGTACCTGATGAATGACACGCTCAAACGCCCCGGCTGGTGGCCCGGTGTGCCAACGCTGCAGATCGGTAGTGCCGACCGTTATGGCGGCGGCGAAGGGGCGCGCGTGCGTGGTCAACCCATCGAAGGGGCCAAAGGCCGCTATCGGGCCGGCGACGTGGTGGGTTACCTGCCGGCGCGTAGTGAAGTGGTGATCGGCGAGCGGCGCGGTCCGTGGGGCCGCATACAAAGCATCACCGTCGGCACACTGCAGCACGCCAACGGCGACGAACAGGACATCCCCGAACTGCCGCGCAAGGGCGCATGGCTCTATCTGCCCGAGCAACACGCCGCCAGCGAACCTACCGACCTCGGCCACGTCGTCGTGCCATCGGAACCCATCTCCGTCAACGCCGGCACCCTGTTGGGCCACCTCGGCGAATACATCGACTACGAACGGTCCACGCCGCTGCCGCCCCAACCCATGCGTCCCCTGCTGCACCTGGAAGTTTTTGCCGATGGGGGTTTCGAAACATTCCTCCAAAAAAGCCGGCAACGTGCGCAGGCGCTGCCAGACGATCAGAAAACCTTGGTGGTGGTCCAGCCGGGAGCGCAGCTGGTACCCACCTTCCCGCCGCCCGATACCTGCATGGGCGAGGGCCATTACACGGAATACACGCTCGCCCGCGTCGAGGTGACCCCCGACAGTCCTATCGCGGGTCGTTGGGTCAAAGTCCAAGGGATCCACGCCGACCCGCACCTCACCCCGAAAACCGTAGGGGTGCAGGCCTACCACAAGGCCGAGCCGCGGTGGATCGAACGCACCCAACTGAGCCAGGCGAATGCCAACACCCGCGCATGGCTCCAGTTTCCGCTAAGTCTGCGCCACGTGGCCGAACCGGCCAACGGCCATCGGCGTGTGTTCCCCCTGAGCGAACTCAGGGGCCTGCCGAGCGACGCCCAAGCCCAGGACGACCAGGGCTACACGTGGTACCACGTGGACTACGGCACCGCCGAAGGCAAGACCGTGCAAGGCTGGTTGCGGGACACCCATCATCCCGGTACCGAACGCGTCAGCCCGTGGGCGTGGGCGGGGTTCGAGATCGTGGACGCCACCGGCATCGACCTGGCCGATGCCCTGAAACGCAACATCGTGGCTTCCGGCGGCGCGGACTGGAAAGAAGAACACGACTGGGCCAGCGCCGTGCAAGCGGTGGATGGCAGCGCGCTGTTCCAGACCCTGCAACAGACCGTTGGCGCGCAGCACTACCGCGAGAACGGCCACCGCTACACCAACCCCAACACCGGCAAGGTCACGCCCAAGGCGTTGCAGACCGCGCTACGCCATCCGTGGCTGGCGCAAGCGCTCTCGCATCTGATCCTGAAATACGAAAGCGAATGGGGCGGCAACCTGGCGCGATGGGAAGCACTGACGCTGTGGATGAAGGAGGCCAAGGAAAACTGGCACTGCGAACTGCAGCGGATCAAGGCGCTGCAGTGGTGGGATGAGGTGAAAGGCAAGGTGGACGGATTTCCGGATAGTCCGGTGGTCTATCACATCCATCCGATTGCGTTGGTGGGGAATTTTTTCAGAATTTCCTTGAGCCTTGAAGAATTAATCAAGGAAATCGGCGATATTATTTCCGGCGGTGAGGGCGGCTATGAGTCTTATAACACTGGGACAAAAGATGTGCCGGGTGGACGCGTAGGCCACTCTTACCAAACGCCACCTGTTGGAACGGTAACCGACAGGACGATTAATGAAATTATCGCCACAGAGCCTTTGCTTGGCACAAACACCAAGCGTTTATTCGCTACAGGAAAATATCAAACTACTATTTCGACGCTGAGGTTGGCGAAGGTTGAGTTAAATCTTTCTGGAGATGAAAAATACGATCCAAAAATGCAAGAGCGCATATTTCGTGATTTTCTATTCAATAAGGCGGGGAAGGGCGCGTTATCCAGGTTTGTGCGAGATGGAGAAGGTTCGGTAGATGATGCTCAATACGCCGCAGCCAAAGAATGGGCATCGATCGCAGTTCCAAGCGGAATGTCGATAATGAATCACGCTATTTCGGACGGCACAATGTCGTACTATTCGTCACCCGCTAATAGCGCCTCGATGACATCCACGAACAAGCTTAGGGCGTTATTGATTCGAATTTCAATGCGCACTTAAATGTGAAGTGAATTTTCAATTTAAATTACACACTGGGCTTGATAATGAAAAAAAACATGTTTTTCCTGTTTTCCATAGGTTTACTTTTTTTCAATTCTGTTCGTGCTGAGCCACGGAAATTTTCAAAAGAATTCAACGCATGCATTAGTAAATCGACCAACATCAATTCGCAATCATTTTGTATAGAAGCGGAGATAAAAAAACAAACCTCTAGATTAAATAAATCTTACAACGAGTTAAAAAAAATAATGCCACCTGATGATCAAAAGTACCTTGACAAGGTTCAGAGAGAATGGATTTCTTGGAAAGACGATAACTACAATTTCTTATCTGAGCATGTGTCCGGGGAATTCGTTACAACGAGGTCGACGAGTTTAAATTTCTTATTAAATTCAACATATGATCGAGCAGACGAGCTTGAGATGATTATTGATGAAATGGGTAATTAAATATTTTCCACATCGTAGCCTGCGGCGCGGCGGACCCGGACGAGCAATACAAGTGGAAAGCCGCCGCTGCGCAAAGCCCATTCGGGGTGATGCGTGCGGAAGTCGAGGGTTATGCGCGCAAGTCCGATCAATTGCAGTACTTCGCTGCACGATATTTGTCTCGATCCCGATAGCACCACCGATGAAAAACGCCACCTTAAGAACGAAGTAGACGCCATGTCTTTTGGAATCTCGCAAATTTCCCACAAGCTGATGTCGCCCGATTTTCTGGCGACGCTGCCGTCATTCGTCCTGTGCCTGCATGACGAAGACGGTAACTATCATCCCCCTCAAGAACAGGGCGGCGGCGTGCCCTGTCATCTGATGTTGACCGACGCGCTCATTGAACTGGCCCAGTTGCAGCGATTGGGCATGCCGCATCATCTGGTCTCGGCGGGTCTGGTCGATCGCAGTTTCTTCCTCGATAGCGACGGTTTGGGATACATCGCCTGTGTCCACCTTGGTTGGCCGGCGCGTGACGGCGTGCTATGTACGCGTCCCAGCGGCGGGCTTGCCGCGTATTACCGGCGGGTGCACGTCAGTGCGGCGGCGGGTCCTCCGCCCTCGACGTTCCAGATTGATGAGGCGCTACCGACGACGTGGTTAATCGCATCACAGCCGTCATAAATAAGTACACGGACAGCTATGGCGCAAGAAGAGACAATTTCCATGCTATATGGAACGCTCATATTTTTCGCGAGATCAATCAATGAAAAAGATAGATTGGACAAACGCTTCCCGATTATTTTTTGTGATTTTAAGTTTAACTTTTTTTGTGTGCCAAACCGCGACTTCCGCCGAGCATCAAAGTTACCGGATAAGATTTTTATGTAAACAAGTCAGCATAGATTTTAAATCTGAGAAGTCTTCGAATGGAGAAGGCATAAGCGCGCAAATAACAGGTTTTGCAAAAAGAAAGGCTATTTTTGTTGATTTTTACGAGCCAGAAGGTGATGCCATTCCAAAAATAAAGAGCGTATTCATCGATGGCAATAAGTCAAAGAAGCTCTTTATCATCGTGGCATGGGAAGCTGACGAGCCAGCGCTAGATACTGGTGGAAGCATCTATCAAGTGTTTGTTTACGATGAAACGATAGATAAAGGTGGTCACCAAGAGCAATTGCTTAAAGACGCTGCTCTTACTAAGCGGTTTGGTGTTGGCTTCGACGGTGTGCGGGAAGGACACCGGATTACATACAAATATAAGACAGCGCAAGCCGTACGACATCAACTCTTCGAATGGGGCTACAAATAAAAAGAAGATTTACATTGAAATGTATCATCCATCAAATTGCGACGTTCATTTGAAAAATGTCCCTAGAAATATCGCAACGAGATTAGGGCATTGTTGATCCGCATTTCAACACTATCTTAAAATTTAAGTGACTGACTTTTCTATGGCTATTGCTGATAACAATCCTGAAAACTGTGGCGATGGAACCGCCGGCTCTTGCGATGCTTTTGTGATTACGTATGAAGACGAGCAAGGGGAAATGCGTATGGTGGCGGACTGGCACGAAAAGCGCCTTGCCCCCATTTACTTTCTTTCGCCGTTTGATGCGCTCATCGAGGCGTCTTGTCTTTCGATGTCGGGCGTGGGTACATCGTATCGACTTTGTCCGGCACGTGAGATCGGCAAGGTAAATCTTCGCTATGGTCAGGGCCAAGCGGTAACGGCCCTCTTGCATCTGGCGTGGCCGTCTCATGAGGGACGGTTTATCCGGCGAGAAAATGGCATACCGGCACGGTTTGGGTTCCCGATGCGGCAAGAAGTCGATGGATCTTCGGCGTTTCGTGTGAGTTATTCAGCATTTTTGGCGTACTGGGTTCTTCGGCAGCGCGCCGGCCTTTTTGCTTGGACGGATGCACTCTTGGACATGTGTAAGACATGGAATGCAAAGCGTTTGGAAACCGTCCTTGACCGCGCCGTGACATCGATTCGTCTAACGGACGGGAATAATGCAAATTGCACGCATCTTTCGCTCTTCGATACCGAATGCGAGAAGTGGCTCTTTGTTCCCTATGATTGGGATGACATCGCCAACGCGTTGTTTATGGGAAATCGGATGTGAATCCGTGCGCCCTCTGCAATGACAGTGCCCAAGCCCAGGATGACCAGGGCCACACGTGGTACCACGTGGACTACGGCACCGCCGAAGGCAAGACCGTGCAAGGCTGGTTGCGGGACACCCATCATCCCGGTACCGAACGCGTCAGCCCGTGGGCGTGGGCGGGGTTCGAGATCGTGGACGCCACCGGCATCGACCTGGCCGATGCCCTGAAACGCAACATCGTGGCTTCCGGCGGCGCGGACTGGAAAGAAGAACACGACTGGGCCAGCGCCGTGCAAGCGGTGGATGGCAGCGCGCTGTTCCAGACCCTGCAACAGACCGTTGGCGCGCAGCACTACCGCGAGAACGGCCACCTCTACACCAACCCCAACACCGGCAAGGTCACGCCCAAGGCGTTGCAGACCGCGCTACGCCACCCGTGGCTGGCACAAGCGCTCTCGCATCTGATCCTGAAATACGAAAGCGAATGGGGCGGCAACCTGGCGCGATGGGAAGCGCTGACGCCGTGGATGAAGGAGGCCAAGGAAAACTGGCACTGCGAACTGCAGCGAATCAAGGCGCTGCAGTGGTGGGATGAGGTGAAAGGCAAGGTGGCCGGGTTTCCGGATAGTCCGGTGGTCTATCACATCCATCCGATTGCGTTGGTGGGGAATTTTGCAGACACATGTCCAGACGTCTGCAAAACCGATGTAGCCGAGTTTCAGACGAGTGAAGGGATATTCAGAGCCTCAAAACGAGCTTTTGAGTTCATTCTCTCGAAGGAAGATTACAGAGAGCACCCTTATGTTCCTTATGGTGATCAATCGAGTGGCGTCACCATTGGATATGGGTACGACTTGGGTCAACAGAATGCAGCGACAATTGCTTCCGAGTTGAATGGAATCTTCTCATCCGACCAAATTTTCAGACTGCGGCAGGCATCTAGGTGGCACGGCGATGCCGCCAGACACTTATTGCCATCAATATCCGATATCTCTGTTAGTCGAGATATGGCGCTGCGATTGGCCGTGGTGATGAAGAGAAGATATGCACAGTACACCGTCGATGCCTTTCCAGGGACGACAGAATTGCATCCTCACTGTCAAGGCGCTCTCTTGAGTCTTGTAATTAATCGTGGTCCAGACCTTGTGGATAAGCCACATCAAAAAACCCGAGAGCAGATGAGGCAAATTAAAGCCGACATTGAGGACAATAACTTAAATAATATTCCAGTCCAATTGCGAGCAATGAAATTGCTATGGGCGGGGACCGGACAAGAAGGTTTAGTGGAGCGCAGAGAACAAGAGGCTGACCTTTTTGAGAGCGGAATGACGTGTAATTGCTGGAGATAATCCCATGAAAAAAATCATCATTTTTATCCCCTTTCTTTTTATCCTTTCAATTACCCTGGCTAATGCGGGAGTGCTTTGCAATGAAAATAAAACGCACGACCTTGAAGAATGCGCAAAAAATAATTTCAAATCATCGGACGATATATTAAATAAGACATATAAAACGTTTTATTTGAAGTTATCTAAAGAGGATAGAGGAATTTTGTTAAATGCTCAGAGAGCATGGATAAAATACAAAGATGGTACGTGTCAAGATGCGTATGATATGACTTATCCCGGCGAGGAAGCAGGAATTGATAAGTGGAATTGTTTAGACGAGGTTACTAGATCACGAATTAAAGAGATTGATTACCTAGATTCGGGTATTGGCGCGGATGGTTTCGTTCACGCATTAAACATTGTTTCAAAGATTTATGAAGGTGGAAACAAGGAGCGCTTCATGGAAAAACTATCGAATCAATCAGCCGACAAAAGCGATCAGCACTGGAATAATTATGTATCACAAAATTGTCTGCTTGCAGTGCGTCGTCTTCATGAAGAAAAAAGACTCTGTGTGGCTAGACAAAACTTTTATCGATACCCTTAGTGAAAATAATCAATACCATGTGTGAATGACGAATGGGCCTACGAGGACATAGTCTCCAATCCCGATAAGGTTTTAGATCTATCTTTGTCAGTTAAGACAATGATACTTGGTATGAGAGACGGGAAATTCACTGGGAAGTCTTTATCCGATTACTTGGATGGGCCACATCCTGACTACTATCATGCGCGCTCGATAATTAATGGCGGCCTTGACAGAGTTGATCAGGTTGCGTTCTACGCCAGCAAGTTTGTCCAATTAATTGAGGATACAAAATGATTCCTATGTTCTCCACCGGCAGTATGCTTGCTGGAGCGGTAACCGCTACCCGATACTATGAATTGCCAGGTATTTCACTATGCATGAGAGTTCCGCCGGAAAATACATTGCCAAATGGTTGCAGTATTGAATTGAATGATCATGGCTACCTTGTAGATGTATCTACAGGTAGAACCGTTTTTCAAAGAGCTACGCAGCAAACTGTAATGGATTATTATTCGCTTTATCGAAGCGGAAACAATTTCATTGTTGAATGGCGATGCGTGCGGAAGTCGAGGTTATGCGCATAAATCACATCGATTGCAACACCTCGCTGAATGGCATTCGTCGCGAGCACGACAGCACTACCGATAAAAAACACCGTCTAACAGCAAAGTACACACCATGTCTTTTGGAATCTCACAAATTTCCCACCGACCGATGTCTCCTGATTTCCTGGCGACACCACCCTCATTCGTCCTGTGCCTGGACGACGAAAACGGCAACTATCATCCCCCTCAAGAACAGGGCGGCGGGGTGCCCTGTCATCTGATGTTGACCGACGCGCTCATTGAACTGGCGCAGTTAGAGCGATTAGGTAAGCCGCATCATCTGGTCTCGGCGGGTCTGGTCGATCGCAGTTTCTTCCTCGATAGCGACGGTTTGGGATACATCGCCTATGTCCACCTTGGCTGGCCGGCGCGTGACGGCGTGCTATGCACGCGTCCCAGCGGCGGGCTTGCCGCGTATTACCGGCGGGTGCACGTCAGTGCGGCGGCGGGTCCTCCGCCCTCGACGTTCCAGATTGATGCGGCGCTTGATGAAGTGAATCGCATCCGCGAACTGGCCGGCATGTTTGCCTGGCAGGAGACGGCCGCCTTGACCGAAGACTGGACCATCAAGCAGATGGAGCGTATCGCTGCGCGCGCACTGAATATGGTGAAGGTGCAGCGCGGCGACGTTTCGCAGGTCAACCAGATTGCCTTGTTCGATCCGGAGTTCGAGCAATGGCATTACGTACCATGGGATAAAGTCGACGCATTCCTATGACCTTGCCCCAAAGCCCTCGGCAGGCCATCGAACTGTCGCTTTTCAAGACGCTTCCGGTCTACGTGCTGGCGTACGACCATGACGATGGCACGCTCCAATTTATGACCGAGCGAACCGAACAGGGTGTCGCCCTAGTGTGCTTCTTGTCGCGTTTCGATGCGATTGTGGAAGGAGCGCAGTTTGCTATCACCGGTCAAAGCGAGCACAGCTACGTCTTTCCCGCATCGGACATCAACCCGGCCCTGTTTCGCGACGCGAGCGGTCGGGGCGTGCATGCGATATTTCACATGGGATGGCCAGCCCTTGATGGGCGAGTGCTTCAAGCGCAGGCGAACAAATTCCATCGCTTTGCCCGCACCGTGCATTACCCGATGGGTAACCTGTCTTCGTTCGAGGTCGATGCACTCACGCTGGCGCTCTTCGGTGGCATACGCGAATTAGCGGGACTCTATGCGTGGCAGGAGACTCACGAGCACGTCTTGAACTGGGACAAGACGCGCCTTTGGGAGACAGCCAAGCGAGCCATACAGTCGATCGAGCTCTCGGATCGCCCCTCACGCACGGCGCAGCAAATGGCGTTATTCGATCCAGAAGCTGGCCAGTGGCACTTTCTTCCGTTTGCCGCCACCGACTTCCCCATCATCGAGGATTGACCTATGGGACAACGCTTTGTCATCCGTCACGGCGACGGCACCACGAAACACGGCACCGTCACGGCTTATCGCTCTCACACACTCAATGGGCGCGCTGTCGCTTGTGAAGGGGATCGGGTCATCTGCCGCACCTGTGGCACCACGGGTCGTATTGCCTGTGCAGGCAAACGTGTCACCAACACCATCGACGGCCGTGAGGTCGCTTTGACCGGGGATCTATGTCTGTGCCAATGCAATCCGGCGCCCCTGTTGATCCAGTCGCAGACGCTGGCGACCTGTGCTTGAGCTTGTTTCGGTGGAACCGACCAGGTGAGCGATGTGTCGCCAGTGTTGATGCAAGCGTTATCGGCTGAAAGTGTCGGCCAAATTCGCGTAGCGCACATCGCCGATGGACTGTCCCTCCAAGGCGACGGATGTCACTGAGTTTGCGTGGCTACGGCTTGGCGGCAGGTCAACCAGACATCTCCTTCGCCAACAGCGATGGATAGCGCCGCTGCACATCCACGATCAATTCACCGAACAAGGTATTGGCCCAGGCGAACCAGCTGCGCGTGAAATGGCTGGGATCGTCCTGGTCGAAGGATTCGTGCATGAAGCCGGTGCCGGCATCGGTGTCGCGCAGCCAGCGCAGGCATTGGCGAACTTCGTCGATGCTGTCGCTGGTCTGCGCGTAGATCATGATCGACATCGGCCAGATCATGCGCAGGCCTTCGTGCGGACCGCCGATGCCTTCCGCAGCTTTGCCGTGGAAGAAATACGGATTGCGCGGACTCCATACCCGCTTGCGGGTGTTCTGGTAAAGGGGATCGTTGCGTTCGCAGCAGCCGAGATAAGGCAGGCCGAGCAGGCTGGGTACGTTGGCATCGTCCATGAAAAGCTGGTTGCCGAAACCATCGATTTCGTAGGCCCAGAAGGTATCGCCGTTCGAATCATGCATGCGGCCGTCCCGTTGCACGGCTTGCTCGACTTCGTTGGCCAGCGCTTCGCAGTCGGCGGCGAACGCGGCGTCGTGATGAAGCGCGTGGCTCATCTCGGCCAGTTGCCGCAGGCTGCGCACCGCGAAAAGATTGGCCGGCACGAACAGCGGGTAGACGCAAGCGTCGTCGGACGGACGGAACATCGAATGAATCATGCCATTCGGTCGCGTGGGCGCGCCGTAGCCACCGAGCATCTGTGTTTCCGTCGGATTTACTGATGCGCGCTGAAAGTGATACGGCCCCTTGCCGTGTTTGCGCTGCTGTTCACGGAACGTCTTCAGCACCTGATGCATGGCGCTGCGCCAATCGTCGTCGAACGGTTCCGTGTCGCCCGTCGCTTGCCAATAGCCGTGGGCCAGGCGGATCGGATAACACAGTGAATCAATCTCCCATTTGCGCTCGCCGACGCCGGGCTTCATGTCGGTGTCATCGTGGCGCGCCCAGCTCAGCGGTTGTGCGTGCGGGTCGGGCATGAACGCATTAGCGTAGGGATCGATGCGGATGCAGCGCGCCTGGCGACGGATCAGTCCGCGAAACAATCGCTGCAGTGCCGGGTCACCCTTGGCAAGCGGGATGTACGGAACGACTTGCGCGGAAGAGTCGCGCATCCACATCGCATCGATATCGCCGGTAATCACAAACGTATCCGCTTTGCCGTCCAGCGTGCCCAGTTCCACCGTGGTGTCGAGCGTATTCGGATAGCAGTTCTCGAACATCCACGCGAGTTTTGCATCAGCGATGGATGCTTTGACCGATGCCAACTGCCGCTCGACCGCTTCGCTCGTGAATTTTCGCTTGGCAAGCGGCGGGCGCTTGCTCGCATAAGGCGAGGAAGTCGCGGACCACGCAGGCAGGGACATACCGGCCATGCTGGAGGCGGCGGTGGCGCTGAGCAGTTTGAGGAAGTCGCGGCGTGTGGACATGGGAATCCTGATAAGTGTCGATGTACAACTGAAATCCGGATGGCCAAGGGCGGCCCCCTTACCTACGTGCAGTAGGGGAGGGATGGGGAGGGGTGGAGTCCATCGAGCTTGCGGCAAGCTCGTGCAACCCAACCCTCGGCGCTCCCCTGCATGCAGGGAAAGGAGCTGTGCGCGAGGCTCACTGATGGGTACCCATCGCGCTTGCAAGGTTCTGCACCAGCAAGGCCTTTTGCAACGTAGCGAGTGACGCCTTGCTGTGCACGGTCAAGCGGATGCTTTGTCCAGGTAGCAGATTGAAAGCATTGTCCGAAACCTCGGCATCCAGATCGCCGAAGGAAAGCCACACATCACGCGCCAGCTTGTCCGTCGTCAGGCGCAACGTATAGCCATCCGGACCAGCGCTGAGAGCGGATTGAATATGCGGCACAGGTAATGACAATTGCTTGGCTGCATCGAAGAACACCAGGTTCTGCGATACCAGCTTGTCGCCGTCCAGCAGCTGGAACACTGCGAACACAGCGTGCGGATCCTGCCTCTTGAGCAAGTCGGCATCGGCATAACTGGCGACCTTGGTGCTGGACAAGGCGGGTAGGGTGACGTTCTGCGTACTCTCTTGCAGCACGTGCCCGGCGAAATCCATCACCTGCATGCGCCAGCGCAGCGTCGTGGGTGTCGTGCGATCGGAAACCAGCGAGACGGTGGTCTGTCCGTTGTTGCGCAGTGCGGCGATGAGCAGGGGTGCGTAGAAGCGCCGCGCATGGAATTGCAGCGCTTTCCAGCGGCCGAAGTAATCGATGCTGGCCCAGGATGCGCCGGGCCAGACATCGTTGAGCTGCCAATACAGCGAGCCCATCGCTTGCGGGCGGGAGGCACGCAAGTGCTCGGCAGCGAGCTGAATACCGTGTGCCTGCATCACTTCGCTGAGGAAGACGAAGTCAGCAAAGTCCTTGGGTTGGCCATAACTGCGCGTGATGTACAGCAGCAGGCGTTTGTTGCCGTTGCCGCTGTCGTATTTCTGGTGCGCGCGCATCACGGTCGATTCCGGCTGCAGGTCGCCCGGTTGCGCAAAGGCACGGATGGTGTGCATCACGGGGAAGGATTGCAGGCCGTATTCGGATTGGAAACGCGGCGTCACATTGAGATATTCGGTGACCGGCTTCGCCTCGCCGGACCACACGTTCCAGTAGTGATAGTCGCCGTCATCCAGCACGTTCGCCGGCCCGTCGTAATCGGTGCTGGGCGAGCTGGCCCAATACGGCACGGTGTCGTCGTACTGGGTGACGACATTGCGCAGCGTATTGCTGAAGAGATTCACCATCCCACTCACCACGCTGTCGCGCTCTTCGGGCGTGATGCTGGCGGCGAACTTCTTGCGATCCGGCCAGGATTCCCAACCCGTCTGTACTTCGTTATTGCCGCACCAGAGCACGATGCTGGGATGGTCGCGCAACCGCTTCACCTGCTCGATCGCCTCCTCACGCGTATTGGCGACGAAGGCCGGATCGCGCGGCGGAATCGCGCCGCCGAACATGAAATCCTGCCAGACCATCAGGCCGAGGCGATCGGTCAGCTCGTAGAACGCGTCGGGCATGTAATAACCGCCACCCCAGATGCGCACCATGTTCATGTTGGCGTCGCGGGCCGACTGCAGCACCCGCGCCATCTGTGCCTCGCTGACCCGGGTGGGGAAACTGTCGAACGGAATCATGTCCGCGCCCTTGGCGAACACTGGGATGCCGTTGATCACGAATGCGAAACTCTTGCCCCAGGCATCTTTTTCGCGGCGCAACTCAATATGGCGAAGGCCCGTCGCATGCTGTGCCTGGAACACCTCGTGCTGGCCATCGCGGATGCGTGTCTTGAAGGTGTACATATCCTGTGCGCCGTAACCGGCCGGATACCACAGCCGGGGATGATCGATGCGCAGTGGCACGCTGACGGTGTTCTGGCCGGGATCGACGGTAACCGACTGTTCGGCGTGCGCAGCCGTCTGGCCGTCCGGGCCGATGGCGTCGATGCTTAGCTGCAGCGACTGGCGCGTATCGGCATTGATCTCGAACTGCGCGCTCACCTGCGCCGCTTCAGGACTGACGTAGGTCTGCGCGATGTGCATGTCATCCACACGCACCGCATTCCAGCTATCCAGATGCACCGGTTGCCAGATGCCCTCCGTCACGATGCGCGGCCCCCAGTCCCAGCCGTATTGGTAGGCTGCCTTGCGAAGGTAATTGGCCGTCTGTTTGCCTTTCGGTTCGTCGCCGAATGCCGAGTCGAATTCGCCCGGCAATGCATACGGCTGCTTGAGCAGCCAGGGTTGCAGGCGCTTGATCGGCGAGTACAGCCGTACTTCCAGCGTATTGCTGCCTTCGTGCAGGTCGGCCTTCACCGGAAGGCGCCAGCGGCGGAACATATTGTCGGTGGCGATCAGTTTGTGGCCGTTGAGATAAACGTCGGCAAAGGTATCGAGCCCGTCGAACACCAGTTCGACATGATTGCGTTGCAAGGTCGCCGCGTCGACATGGAAGGTCGTTGCGTACTGCCAATCGGCCAGGCCCACCCATTGCACGTGCGCTTCATTGTCGCGATAGAACGGATCGGGCAGCAGCTTGGCGGCGATCAGGTCGGTCTGCACCATGCCCGGCACCGTGGCGGTATGCCAGCGCGCGGCTTCATGGTGATCCGTCGCCAGCGCATCGCCTTGCAGCAGGCGGAAGTGCCAGCCGTTGTCGATCATCTGCTGCGTGGTTTGTGCCGACGCCAGACCGTGGGCCAGCGGCAGCCATAGCAGGGATGCCAGGGCGATATTCAGGAGACGCCGGATCGCGAAAGGGCGTGACAAACGGATGCGTTCAAGCATGCAGCTCAGCCGTGTGAAGTGGAAAGAACATGCGGTTGCGCCGCTCCGCCTTGATAGCGTGGCGGGCTTCCGCGCCAGCGGTATGACCCCTATTTAGATCGATCTATATCAAGTGACACTAGCAGTTGGCTAGGGGGCTTCGCATGCCGCAGCGCAATAGGTGGGTGTGCCGTGGCTCCGACGTCCGCACGCATGCCCCATCGGTGCTGGGTAAAAGAAGGCCGCTTCCATCCTTTGTTGGCCGCAGAGCGCGCATCGCCGTCAAGCTCAAGCTTGCGGCCTGCGCCGCGAAGGACCTTTTGTGCGCACCGTATCGATTGACGCATGCGGTAAGGGCACCACCTCGCGTACCAGGTCGACGAAAGCCCGCAAGCCTGCGGGGATCAGCCGATGACCGGGGTAGTACAGGCACAAGCCGGGGTAGGCTGGACACCAGTCTTCGAGTACGCGCACCAGCCGATGTGCGGCCAGATGTTCCGCCACCAGGCCATCGCTGGTCCAGATCAGGCCGACGTCATGCAAGGCGGCTTCGATCATGAGGTTATGGTTGTCCAGGGTCAGCGCGCCCTGCACGTCGATGACCGTCTCCTTGCCATGCCTGGCGAATTCCCACTTATAAAGTGCGCCACTGGGATAGCGGCAGCGGATGCAGGCGTGCGCAAGCAGGTCGGCGGGCACGCGTGGTTTCTTGTGTTTTTTGAAGTACGCCGGCGAGCCGAACACGCCGAAGCGTATGGGCGCTGTGCATGGCACCGCGATCATGTCCTGCGGTACGGCTTCCAGGTCGCGGATACCGGCGTCGAAGCCATCTGCCACGATATCCACCAACCTGCCTTCCGTCACGATGTCCACTTTCATGTCGGGATAGCGCCGCAGGAACTCGAACACGATCGGCGCAAGTACCAGTCGCGCCGCGCCTTCAGACGTATTGATGCGCAGCGTGCCGGCGGGGCTGGCACGGAAATCATTGATGGCTTCCATGGCCGCGTCGATCTCGCGCAGTGCGGGTCTTACGCGCGCCAGGAAATGCTCGCCCGCTTCGGACAGCGACACGCTGCGCGTGCTGCGATGAAACAGGCGCACGCCGATACGTTGCTCAAGCGCGGCGATCGCATGGCTCAGCGCGGATGGCGACATGCCCAGTTCGGCAGCGGCACGCCGAAAGCTGCGGTGAACCGCCACCGCGACTACGGCATTCAATTCGGCCAGGCTATGAGGCATTGTGCAATATCCTGCATCAGTGCATGCAAGATTAGCCCGATTGTTTCATCGATGGCGCACACCTATGGTCATGGTTCTTCATGCAAGAGGTAGAACAAATGACCAAGACGGTGCTTATCACGGGCGCATCCACCGGCTTCGGCCGATCCGCGGCCGAGCTTTTCGCTATGCAGGGTTGGAACGTGATCGCCAGCATGCGTACGCCTGCGGCGGGTGCATCGCTTGTGGACCGCAGCAACGTACTGGTAACGCGGCTGGACGTGCAGGACCGCGAGAGTATCGAGCAAGCTGTCGCTGCCGGTATCGAGCGTTTCGGCGGCATCGACGTGCTGGTGAACAATGCCGGCTTTGGCCTGTTCGGCATTTTTGAAGCGACACCGCGCGAGAAAATCCAGGAGCAGTTCGAGGTCAATGTTTTCGGTGTCATGGATGTGACGCGGGCATTGCTTGCGCATTTCCGTCAGCGACGCGCCGGCGTCATCATCAATATCAGCTCGGGTGCGGGCGTGTTCGGTTTGCCGATGATCTCGCTCTATAACGCAAGCAAGTTTGCGCTGGAGGGGTTTTCGGAGTCGCTTGCTTATGAACTTCGGTCACAAGGCATCGTGGTGAAGATCGTAGAGCCCGGCGGCGTGGTCAGCACCGACTTCGGCAAGCGCTCCGCGGCCGAAGCGGTGCAGCAAACGCCTCCGCATGATTACGACGGCTTTATCGCCGATGCGCAGCAATGGTTTGCGCAACTGCGGTCGTCGCGCACGGCGACGTCGGAGGATGTGGCAAACGTGATCGTCGCTGCGGCAAGCGACGGCACCGATCGTTTGCGCTACGTGGCGACGCAGGATATCGAACCGCTGGTGCAGGCGCGGCGTGAAACCTCGGAGGATCGTTATATGGCGATGATGCGCTCGATGTTTGTTCCGACGCGCTGAAAAATAGTGCGAATGCGGACCTCCTTGTACATGAGGGTTTCTTCATGTATCTAGCATGGCCTCCCCCCCGATCTGGAGTTCCGCATCATGCCTCGCCTTTCACTCACCATCCCGACACGCGACGGCGAATGTCCGGCCTCGTTCTTCACGCCGGCCGAGGGGGCGGGTCCATGGCCCGGCGTGATCTTCTTCATGGATGGCCTCGGCATTCGCAGCACGATGTGGGAAATGGGGCAGCGCCTTGCCGATCTGGGTTACGCCGTGCTGCTGCCGGATTTGTATTACCGCGCCGGTCCCTATGCGCCGATGAAGCCAGCCCAGGTCTTCGCCGATCCTCAAGCCAAGGACAACTTGATGCGGCTGATCGGCAGCCTGGATCGCGATCGCAAAGTGGCCGATGCCGGCACCTTCATCGAATACCTGTTGCAGCGTCCGGAAGTCAAAGGCACGCGTCTGGGCGCAACCGGCTATTGCATGGGCGGCAATATCGCACTGACGGCGGCGGGTGCTTATCCCGACCGCTTTGCGTCGATCGCTTCCTTCCATGGCGGCGGCCTAGCTACGGAGGCACCGGATAGTCCGCACCGTTCCGTCCACGGCATCACCGGACGGGTGTACGTCGCAGGCGCAGTGGAAGACGCGCACTTCACCGACGAACAGAAGGCCAAACTCGAACAGGCCTTGACCGAAGCAGGTGTGAGGCATCAGGTGGAAACCTATGCCGGCGCGCATCATGGTTTTGCCGTGCCGGATCATCCCGCATTCAACGCGGCGGCAGCCGAGCGTCATTGGCAAATGTTGTCCACATTGTTCGCGCAAACACTGGCTTGAGCAGCGGGATGCGGCGCCTGCGTGGTGCCGCGTCAGGTGGTTCCCATGCTTGCGTCGATTGTGGTGCTGCAAGGTGATGTGATGTCGTGCACGAAGTGTCGCAGAGGAGTGTGGGCGTTCTTCACGTCGCTCACATAATTGGAGGAGTACAACCTGACAGCCCAGGAGGGTGCTCCATGAATGAGCGCGCAGGTTGTCAGGGCGTGGGTCCCGAAGCGCAAACTCCATCGGTTGATACGGCGACGTTGGCCAGGGTCATCGAGGCGAGCAGCATCGGCATGATCGTCACCGATGCATCGCCCGATCAGACGATTCTGTACGCGAACGATGCTTTTCTTCGCATGACCGGCTATGAGCGCGGAGAGGTCGTCGGTCGCAACTGCCGTTTTCTGCAGGGACCGGAGACCAGCAAAGAGACGGTCGCCGAGCTCGCCGGTGCTTTGCAGGAGCAACGCGAGGTCTCCACCGAGCTGGTCAACTACCGCAAAGACGGCAGCACTTTCTGGAATCTTCTGCATATTTGCCCGGTGCAGGACGCAGCGGGGCAAACCCGATACTTCTTTGGCTACCAGCGCGATATCACGCAGCGAAAAGAAACCGAGGATGCCCTGCAACAGGCATTGCGGCTGGAAGCGCTGGGCAAGCTGACCGGCGGCGTCGCGCATGACTACAACAATCTGCTGCAGGTGATCCAGACTTCGCTGGAGGTGATCGAGTTGGGCGTTTCCGCCAACGAGGACATCGCCCGTCGTGCCGTGACTCCCATCGCGGCCTGTCGTCGCGCGATTGAGCGCGCCAGCACCTTGACCAAACAGTTGATGGTGTTCGCCAGGCGTCAGAAATTTGCATCCGCGCCCATCGATATCAATCACCTGATCGGGCGCCTGCGCAGCATGCTTACGCAAGCGCTCGGCGAAGCGATCCAGGTGAAGCTGCATCTGGAGCCCGGCTTGTGGCATTGCAGTGCCGACCCGATGCAAGTGGAACCGATCATCATCAACATTGCGATCAACTCGCGCGATGCGATGGAGGGTGCGGCGGACCAGCGGCTGGATATCAGCACTTTCAATCGCGATCTCTCGCCCTCCGAATCGCGCTTGCGCAGCGTGGAGCCTGGACGTTACGTCGAAGTGGTGATCGCCGACAATGGCCCCGGCATACCGCAAACCATTTTGAGCCGGGTACTGGATCCCTTCTTCACGACCAAGACCGAGGGCAAGGGTGTTGGGCTGGGTTTGTCGGTGGCCTACGGCTTTGCCCGCCAGTCCGGTGGCACCTTGTACATCGACAGCAAAGAAGGTTGCGGCACGGCCATCCATATTCTCCTGCCCTATACGGAGATACCTATCGAGGAGCGCTTGCCCAAACGAGACGGCCAGGTCGTTGCGACTGCCGCGACGGTGCCGCGCATTCTGCTGGTGGAAGATCGCGGTGACGTCGCAACCGCCACGCGTCACATGTTGGAATTGCTCGGGTACGAAGCCGATACGGCGCGCGATGCGGACTCGGCCCTGTTGATGCTGGGCCAGAACGATGCCTACAGGCTGCTGCTCTCCGACATCGTGATGCCGGGCGCCATGGATGGTCTCGCGCTGGCACGCGCCGCCATTCAGCGATATCCCGGGCTCAAGGTCTTGCTCGTAACCGGCTACACGCACCTGGCTGAGGAAGAAAACCTGGAGTTCCCGGTGCTGGCCAAGCCTTACCGGCATGCGGAACTGGCTCGCATGCTGCGCGAGTTGCTATAAAAGGCGCGTTATTACAACCGTCACAGTAGGCCGTTATCGTGCGCAGCGTTTTTCCCGAAGGCCACGATCCATGAGCTGGAGCTACAGCGTGACGATGGGCGCCGAGGCGGCGCCGGAACGGCGCCCTGCGCAAGGGGTCGACCTGTTTCCCACGCGTATCTGGCAAGCGTACTTGCCACAGCTGTCGCCTCAGTTCGCAGCATGGGTGGCGGCGATCCTGGCGATGCGGGCCGCTGCGCCGGTTCCGGCGGGCCGGACCAATCGCGGCGGTTGGAACAGCACCGACCACGCGGTATTGCATCAACCGCTCTTCGCCGAGTTGCATGAAGCTGTGCGGCATTACTGCCTGCAGAGCTTCAACGAAATGGGCCAGGGCACGCCCGCGTTTGACGTGCAGTCGTGGGTGAATATCCACGATCGCGGCGGCTTCAACTTCCAGCACATGCATGAAGGCTGCTTGCTGAGCGGCACGTTCTACCTGCAAGTACCCGAAGGGTCGGGCTCTCTGGTATTCAAGGATCCGCGCCCGGGTGTGCTCAATGCCTATGCAAAGGGCGGCGGCGCCAATGCGTACAAAGACGTCCAACTGCATCCAAAGCCGGGTTTGCTCGTGCTGTTTCCGCACTGGCTGGAGCATTTCGTGGAGCCGCATGACAGCGACATACCGCGCATCTGCATCCCCTTCAACGCGTTACGTCCTTGATTTGCTCTGAAAGACACCATCGCTGCCTTAGGGCCTGTTTGCCCGTCATACGGCGTCATCGCTCCGTCGTGGACCGACGTACACGCCTTTGCTCTTGCTTGTCCGGCGCGCAAACAACTCCCAGCGCGCGCCACGCCAGTAATGCAAACAGGCCCTCATTCACCGGCAGGCTGACCGGCGGCGTTTCACAAAACCGTCATAACCGACCCCTACGCTCTCCAGCGGTCTCGATGCCGTAGCCTACTTCGGCTAATGCGGTCGAAGGAGGGGTAGTGCGTGAAAAGCATGCGACATGGTCGGCGCTGTTCGCGGAGAAGCGCGCGACGCTGACTAGTTATTTTCTTCGGCGTGTAGCGCATCGGTGGGATGCGCAGGATCTCATGCAGGAGGTCTACTTGCGTTTGCTGCGCATCGAGCCAGCCGATGCGGCCAATATCCGCAGTCCGGAGGCGTATCTCTTTACCGTGGCCGCCAATCTGGTCAAGGAGCACGCTGTGCTGCGCCAACAGCAGCCGGCTGGCAGCGACGAGCTGGAGCAAGTGGTGGAGCATCTGGTCGCGCCGACCAATGTCGAAGCCGATATCGACAGCGAGTCGCGCCAGCAACATTTGCATAACCTGATCGACCGGCTTTCGCCCAAGTGCAAGGCCGTGTTGATCATGCATTACCGCGACGAGATGTCGTACCGCGAAATCGCCGAGCGCATGTCTATCTCGACGAACATGGTAAAGAAGTACATTGTGAAAGGACTGGCAGCCTGCCGGCAGAGGATGGCCGACTATGAGTGAATCCACTTCCTTCGACGCAGCAAGGCAAGCGCGGCGAATCACCGAACAGGCGGTAGCCTGGTACATCGAGCAGCAGGAACCGCTTACCGAACGGCAGCGCGTGGCGTTTTTTACGTGGCTGCGCGCATCGCCCAAGCACGTCGCCGAATATTTCGCGGTGGCGCAAATGCATGGCGATCTCAAGGCGGCCGCCGTGCTCGAACAGCTTTCCACCGCTGAACTGGTGGAGCGTGCAAAACGCGACAATCCCGTGGTGATGTTCCCGCTGATGGGCAACGCCATGCCGGGCGAGCGGCATGCGCCGGCTGCATTCGATCGCGGCACGCGGCGTTTTTTTGCCGGCATGGCCGGGATCGCGGCGACGGTGGCCATGATCTGGTTGGGTATTGCGCATTGGCATACGGCCAGCAAGCGCTTCGAGCAGCGTTTCGCCGATACCACATCCGTGGTCCATTCGCTGAAGCTTGTCGATGGCACGCTGGTGCAGCTGGATCGCAATAGCGTCATCGACGTGCATTTCAACGAGCACTATCGCCGCATTGACGTGATCCGCGGCAATGCCCTGTTCGACATCGGCAAGGATCCAGCGCGACCGATGCTGGTCAGCGTCGGCCAGCATGTCCTGCAGGACATCGGCACGGTCTTCGACGTCAAGCGCGACGGTCCGGTCGATACGCTCACCGTCATCAGCGGCCACGTACGCGTCTTGAATGCACCGGAGGCATCGGCAAAAGGCGTGGCGATCTCACCGTTGACCGGGCTGGCCGTGGCAGACGTCACCGCCGGGCAGCAAATTGAATTGAGCGCATCGGGCGCCGGGCCGGTGCATCCGGTGAAAATCGCGCAGACCACGGCGTGGCTACCGACAGAAATACGCTTCGAGCACGAAACGGTCGAAGACGTTGCACGACGCTTCAATGCGTACACAAGCAAGCCACTGGTGATCGAGAACGAACACATCGCCGGCAAGCGCATCAGCGGCGTCTTCCACGCAAACAACCCTCAAGCGTTTGTCGCCTACTTGTCGACGTTGCCGGATGTGCGAGTCATTGACGGTGCGGATCGCATCCGCATCGTCGCCGTCGCGCATCAGGCAGTGGCAAGAAAGGACGAACTGTAAGAAAAAATTCATGCGATGAGCGGTACCCGATTGCCGGCGGGGGGACTCTTGAAAGGTATAGGCAAGTGAAAACGCACTCTGCGCACCTGCCATCCGTTACCCTCTCAAGGTTGCTTCTCCATGCGAAATCGATTGGCTCTTCAGATTGCGCTCGTTCTTGGTACGAGCGTTCCCCTCGCCGCGCTTGCGGGTGCTCCCTCCGCGCCGCAAACCACCGCGATTGCGCCAATGCTATTGGCCAAGGCGCTGGAGAATTTCTCGCACGAGGCAGGTTTGCAAGTCGTCTATGGCTCGGATATCGCCGACAGCGTACGCAGCCCGGGTGCGCAGGCGGGCCTCACGCCGGAACAGCAACTGCGCCAGTTGCTGACCGGCACGGGACTGACCTATCGATTCGTAACACCGAACACGGTGACGATCGTTCCCGGAGATGTAGCGGGAAACGCAGCAACCAATGCGGGCAGTCCGGCCTCCGCTGCGGTAACGACGGCCGGTAGTACGGTTCCTTCTTCTACTTCCAGCGCGGCAAGCAACAGCGCTGCATCTGCTTCGCCGAACATCGACAAGAACACCAAGGATCTCGACCAGGTGGTCGTGACGGCGCGCTCCGGCGTGGACGTGCGTACCAGGGCGGAAACCAGCTATTCGATTACCACCATCGATGAAGATCGTTTACGCATGCAGGCGCCGACCAGCGTGACGGAAGCAGTGAAATCCGTACCGGGCTTCTGGGTGGAATCGTCCGGCGGCGAAGCCAGCGGCAACATCCGCGCACGCGGCATTCCGGTCGATGGCTTTGGTTCGGTGCAGCTGCTGGAAGACGGCATTCCCGTGCAACACGATCCGGCGCTGGGTTATCTCAATGCCGACCAGGCGTTCCGTCTCGATGAAACGATCGAGCGCGTGGAAGTGGTGCGTGGCGGTCCCTCGTCGATCTTCTATTCGAATGCACCGGCTGGCGCGATCAACTTTATCCCACGCCAGGTCGGCGACATGGCTGACGGCTTGATCAAATACACCGCCGGCAACTATGGCCTGGGCCGATTGGATTTCTGGTACGGCACGCCGCTCGGCGACGGTTGGAAATTCAGTACGGGTGGCTTCTTCCGCATCGATCACAACATCCGCAATCCCGGCTTCGACGGCGATAACGGCGGCCAGTTGCGCGCGACCTTGTCGAAGGACTTCGAGAACGGTGATTTCAGCCTCGACGTGAAGCGGCTGGATGACCGCGTCTACTTCGACCTCGGCATCCCGATGTACCGCGATCCGAGTGGCGACTTGGTGTCGGTGCCCGGTTTCAACGGCAACTATGGCACCGTGGCCGGTCCCGACACCGAGCATGCGATGCTGCAGCAGGGCAATGGCAGCTATTACAACTTCGATAACTCGCTCGGCACCGATGTACAGCGTACCCAGCTCACGCTGAAATTCGACTACAACGTGTGGGACGACTGGAAGCTGGCCGAGAACGTGCGCTACAGCAATACCGACACGATACGCAACGGCGTGTACCCCAATTCAATCGAGACGGCCGACGCCTTCCTCGCTTCCGCCCAATCGCATCTGCTGCAGTACTACCCCAATGCGGCCGGCATGCGCTTGCAGTACGTCGATACGGGCGCGGTGTTCAACAACGCCAACCAGAACGGCAATGGATTGGTGATGCTGGGTGGCCTGCGCGGCATCACCATGCCGGTGAACGAAATAACCAGCGATACGCGCCTGCTGCGCAAGTTCGATATCGGCGACCAGACGCATGACGTGACGCTGGGTTACTACCACGCGTATTTCAATCAGAGCTTCGACCGCTATTCGTCCACCGTGCTGCTGGATACCTCGGACAATTCCAAACTGCTGAATCTGGTCGCGGTGAACGCAGCAGGCACGCCGATCGGCATGCTCACCGACAACGGCATCTACAACAACGGCTATGAATGGGCGCACGCCCATGGCACGTCTGATACGGATGCGTTCTACTTCTCCGATGAGTGGCAGATCAACAGCAAATTGCGCATCGATGGCGGCGCGCGTTGGGAACGCGTGAACACCCAGGGCTGGACCGAGCTGCCGGCCACGGTGAACCTCGGTACGCCCTGGAGCGCGGCAATCCTTACCGGCAGCGGCCAGTACGCGTCCTACAACCACAGTTTCAACAAGCTGGGCTGGACCTTGGGCGCGAATTACCAGTTCAGCGATCACCAGGGCGTGTTTGCGCGGTATACCTCGACCTTCCGTCTGCCTAACCTGAGTTCGTACATCACCACGCCGACGGCCACGCCGATCATCCAGACGATGGCGCTGCCGGAAGTGGGCTACAAGTTCGCCAACCGCTATATCGAAACCTACGAAACGTTCTTCTACACCCGCTACAACAACGTCGCTTTCAGCAACTACGTGTTCAATCCCACCTCCGGCGCATCGACGGCACAGACCGGCTATGCAGATACCGAAACCTACGGTCTGGAGCTGGAAGGCACGATCTATCCGTCCAAGTTCTTCGATCTGCAATACGACGCCACCTTGCAGGACCCGCGCTACAAGGGCTTGCGCTATACGGTCATCCAGGCGGGCGAGCCGCTGCTGCTGGACTACGACGATGATCAGTTGATTCGCGTGCCACGCAAGAGTTTCCGCATCGTTCCCGGTGTGAACCTGTTCAACAACAAAGTGCGCCTGCAAGCGGCCTTCGAATACGAAGGCAAGCGTTTCTCGGATACAGCCAACTCCGTGGTGTTGCCGCAATACACCACGCTCGACCTCAGCGCGCGCTACCAAGCGACGCCGAATCTGTCGTTCTTCCTGTATGCCGACAACATCACCAACTCGTTGGGCTTGACCGAAGGCAATCCGCGTTCGGGCGAACTCAAGAGCACCGATGCGGGCGCGACCGTGTTTATCGCGCGCCCATTGCTGGGCCGCTCGTTCCGCGCCTCGGTGATGTATCGCTTCTAAGCGTTGTGATCGTTCTTGCCCGAAACGTGGATACTTGCCCAGCGTGAACTTAGGCAGACACCCATGCCGCAAGAGCACAAGTTTGAATATGCCGTGCGTGGCACGCAAAACTCCGCATTGCGTGTCGCGCACGACATATCCATGAAGCATGGGATGGATAGCGATTCGATGAGTGTCGATTCACCGTGGACATCCCTATCGCGGGTAAGGACTCGCACTTCTGCGTGCAAGGAAGAGAGTCGCAAGCGCATGGCAGGGATCGGGTGCACTCAAATAATTTCCGCGGAGAGCATGCACGCTCAACGCGGCACAACGTGATCAAGACCATGAAAACATTGCCATCCCGTCACCTTTTCCCTGTATGTGCCTTGCTGGTTTTATGGCTGAGCGCCGCCTTTGGCGCGCATGCGAATGAGCAAGCCCCCGATCTCATCCTCAAAGGCGAAATCCACGGCAGCGACAACCATACCTATCGGCCCGTGCCGTTTACGGTGCCTGCCGGGGTGAGCCGCATCACCGTGCAATTCGAGTACACCGGGCACGAGCAGCAGCGCACTACGATCGATCTCGGCTTGCTCGGACCGGATGGCTTCCACGGGCAAGATGGGTTTCGCGGCTGGAGCGGCGGCAGCAAGAAGATCTTCACTGTCAGCCAGACCGATGCCACACCGTCGTACCTGCCCGGCCCGATTCGTCCGGGGCGCTGGACGCTGCTGCTGGGCGTTCCCAATATCCGGCCTCACGTCACCTCCGATTACACGGCGAAGATCTGGTTCGATCACCCGGACGATCCGGCATGGTTGCCCGGAGTATTGAATCCGCCGCTGCGGCGCGAAGCGGGCTGGTATCGCGGCGACCTGCACATGCATGGTGCGCATAGCGATGGTAGCTGCGCCAGCCAGAGCGGTACGCAGCACGTACCTTGTCCGTTGTTTTTCACCGTCGAGGATGCGGTGCATCGCGGTTTGGATTTCATTGCGCTGAGCGACCACAACACGGTGTCGCAAGCCAACGATATGCGGGAACTGCAGCCTTACTTCGATCGTCTGTTGCTGATACCGGCGCGCGAGATCACCACCTTCACCGGACACGCCAACCTGTTCGGCACCTTCGCGCCGGTGGATTTCCGGGTCGGCAGCGCCACGGTGCCGGACTGGAACACGCTGCTGCGCAACGTCGCCAAGCTGCATGGATTGATTTCCATCAATCACCCGATCCGGCCCGACGATGAAAGGTGCATGGGCTGCGGCTGGGCGCCCAAACAGCCGGTAGACATGCATCTGGTCCAGGGAATCGAAGTCGTCAACGGCATGGATGCGATGACGCCGTATTCGGGCATTCCGTTCTGGCAGCACTTGCTCGATCAGGGTTACCGTCTTACTGCCGTGGGCGGCAGCGATAACCATCACGCCGATCAATCCCCCACGCAGCCGGGCGCTCCCCTGATCGGTACGCCCACGACGGTCGTGCATGCGGAAGAACTTTCGATTCCGGCCATTCTGGCCGGCATCCGGGCTGGGCACGTATTTGTCGATGTGCAGGGTACCCGCGACCGCTTCCTCGATCTCACTGCGGTGGCAGGCAAGCAGACCGCCGACATGGGGGATGCGATCACGGCGGCGGCCGGTAGCACCTTGCACTTCAGCGTGACGGCCACCGCCACGGCGGGGGATCGCATTGAGATACTGGTCGATGGCAAAGCCTGGCAGCCGCCGGTGGATCTCACCCTTCACGGCGGCTCGCAACGTCAGTCGTTCGATTGGCAAAGCGACGGCCAGCGCCATTGGATTCGCGCCAACGTGCGCACCGCAGGCGGTGGGCTGGTGCTGGTGGGCAACCCGGTCTACGTCAATTTTCACTAAGGCTTGCTCACGCTATGTGCGTGGCGGGCTCAGTGCACCGAAGACAGGAGTGTCGAGATCATGCTGATGGGTGTCACCGTTACGGGACAACTGGCATGGGGAAAAGGGAGGGTTTCCAGCCATGTTCTCGATAGCGGCAAGGCCACCTTCACGGTCAGGCCGTAAGGCGGATCGCAAGCCGTAGCCGTGTGAAGGCCGAACCAGGCCGTGTTGTTTTTCGGCGAAAGCGTCACCGGCAGCGGTGCTCCCCGCAAGTCGGTGAAATAGGTTCGTCCGGAGTACGCCGCAGCGGTTGGTTGGGGTTTGCCTTTCGCGTTGTCGACCTGGATCGTGGGGAAACCGCGAACGCGGCATGCCGTCGAGCCTTTGTATGCGATCAGATAGGTGTTGAGAACCTGCGACATGCCGCCGTCGCCCACCTCGCCGCGCTTGAGCGATAGCTCCGACGGCTTGCAATCGGGTAAGCGCCGGTCGAGGTGGGTGGCGAAATCCGTTACATCCTGCAACCGTTGCGCGATTGCCTGCGCGATGCATGGACCCAGCTTCTCCTTGGCTTGCGGGCATTGGGATGCTGTTTGCGGAAATGCCGCTTCCTGCGTGTCGAACGCCACTCGCCACGCTGGCCTCAGCCGTGGTTGCAGCTGGCGCGACTGGGCTTCGATCTGGCGAACAGCATCGAGCAGGTGGGGATCGCCGCAAACCACCTTCGCGAAACCGGCCTCCATGGCGGAAGTCTGCATGGGGTCAGCCGGATCGCCGCACCGCGGAACCATGCTCGCTTTTTCTGCCGCTGCGATAGCCGCGTTGTCGAATGGCAGGGATGACAGCGCGTCCGACATCTCCTGGTACGCCTTCATCAAGCAATCGACGTTTCCGCCGCATACATCGCGCCGGCCATGCAGCCACGCTTGCTGCATCTGCTCGGCCTGTTGCTTCAGCGCGGGCGATTTCGCCTCCGGTCCGGATAAGGCGCGATACATGGCGGCCACCTTGTCATCGAGGGCAGCCAACTCGGGCGTTGAGCAGATGGCCCACTCGGTATCGCTTTCGGCCTGGCGACAATCGAAACTTTGCGACCAACCCGTTCGAGGCACCATCGCCAGCAGCCACAGCAGTGCAAAGGGCAGCCATCTCAGGGTCTTCTTGGCGCGCATGTTCTCGTCTCCGATAAAGAGCAAGCCGTGTCAGCGTCGCCGCAGTGAGGCAGATGCGAGCCAGATGACGTACGGCGCGTGAAAGCATAGTTCGATGCCGAGGGAATCCCTATCGAGGCGCACGAAGTCCAACCCTTGCTCGCCGCAGTCGGCCGCTTTCAGCATTCACGATGACTTCCGAAAGCCGTTCGATGGGCAAAGCGATGGCAGGCGAGATCGGATCCGGACGCCTGTAGCCAACGCAGGCGAAGAGCTGGTGCCGGTGGCTAGTCCGATCCACGTCAGTCTTGAGCAAGAGCTTCCTTCACGATTCTCAGCCTCTCCTTCGACCATGTCACACCGTGGAATAATCTCAAAACGTCGCGGAACGGTCACAATGTGACCCAAGCAGCCCTGTTTCCCCCAGAATCACGCAACCTTCACGGGGTGCTTGTTTTATGCTTCTGCATAACCGGCGGGTTCAAACAACCCGCTTACGAAACATACATGTGGGTCTTTGGCAGGGGATGGTGATGGGGAGCCGTTGGTGGAAGCACGAATGGTTGCTGCAGCTGGGCGTGGCTGGCGGCTATGCGCTTCTGTATCTCGCGATACATCCATTTTCCACGGCGCATTGGCCCATTCATGCCGGCATACGTCTCGCATGCCTGCTGCTGATGCCCTACCGGTTCTGGCCGGCGCTCTATATAGGTGAAGGGCTGTCGAACGCCTATGAAATTCTTCCGTGCGACAACCTTGGCCTTGCGTTCGTCATTGCCCGGTGCATCCCGCCCTTTACGGTGGTGATGCCCATCGTCTGGTGGTGCCGCCGCAAGATGCCGCCGATCCTCTACAAGCCGGAGCGCGTGGTAGACATCAAGGCGTTGCTTCTGTGCATCGTGCTGGTGTCTCTGGGAAACATGACCTATAGCTGGCTGGCTGTTTCCTTTGCAAACACAGTAAAAGGCCCTCTTTCTATTCTCTCGTGGTTGCCTGGTTATTTCTTTGGCCCTTATCTGGCCATACTTTCTGTTGTGCCATGGGTATTAATGGCGTGGCTTGATTATCGACCTGGCCATTGGCGTGAACAGGCACGCGCGATACTCACCAGCCGCTTGTCGCTTCACATGCTGCTCTTTCTCATTCCAACGCTGGCGCTCCTGGCATGGCTTAGCCAGACGGCCGACCAGCACCGGCAGATCAGCTTGATACCGATCATCGCCATGGTCATGCCCCTGGCATGGCTGACGCTGCAACATGGATGGCGTGCCGTTGCAGTAAGCGCGCCCGTGGTTATCGCCTGCGTTTCCCTCCCTATCCCAATTGAAGATATTCCTGAATGGAACTTCTTCAGCACCGTCATGGCGATGATGATGTTTCTAGTCATCACCGTAACTGCCTTGTTTATCCTTGGGGCACGCATCAGTACTCAACTGATGAAGGAAGAACAAGAGCGGCGTGGCGCAAGCAACGTGCGGCGCATCGCAAGAAAGAGCCTTCAGCTCAGTGAGCAGCGTATGCGTCAGGCTTCCCAGGCGCTTGAGTATCTTGCAGGAACCTCGTACATCACCCAGGGACGTTTGCTGGAGCACATGCGCCGCATCGTGCCGAATATCGAAAGCCATGCTTTCTACAAGCAAGCAACCAACATGCAGAACCAGCTATATAGCCTGGCCGAAAGCATGCACCCGGTGGCGTGGCGGGAACGTGGCTTGCCGGCAGCGCTGCATGAAACCGTCGCGCGTGCCCTGGATGAAGCTGGCATTGCCTACCGTTGCGTGATCACCGGGCGCGGGTTTACCCGGTTTGCACCCGCCGTGTTGAGCACGTCTTATCGAAGCGCTTGCGAAGCGGTGGCCTACATCACATCCCGGTTGGCCTGCACTAGCGTGAGCCTGGTGCTGCGCGGCGGTGAAACGCATGGCCGGCGCTGGATCGTGCTCCGCGTCACCGGGTCCCTGGAGGACAGTGGTGTCGCCGGTGCGATCTATTACTCGGAGCAGCGCAAACGCATCGCCCCCAAGCTGGGCGCAAGCATGCTGGATATTCCGGATATGCAAACGCAGGTGAGCATCTTTAATGGACAGCTGCACCTGCGTACGTTTGCCAGCAAACTTCAAATCACACTATTGCTGCATGATGTCCCCCGAGCGGAGGAGCCGGCGTCGCGCCGCGCCCCTCCTGTTCGGCTATGGGTGAAATAAGCGATCCGTGGCATTGGGCTGATTAGGGGCCTCCGTTGCCGCCACATCCAGGGGTGGGACAACTATCCGCCGACTGAACCGTGAACCTTGTTGTTCCGTCACTCTGTGGTGTCTCGGCCACGGTCGTCGTGCCATCGCTGTAGACAGTCTGCGTCGTGCCCGCATCGTTGGCAGTCGATGCGGCGGATGATGTTGGCGTCGAAACATTCAATGCATCCACACCCATCGGCGTGACGAATGGCGTGCCGTTGATCACGCCGATCAATGCATGCACGGTGCCGGCCTGGTCCTTGATCTGGATGTACTTGATGCCGTTGAGCACCACGGCATAAACAAGCCAATTGGAGTTAGTGCTGACATCGGTGGCGTTCTGCCATAGCGAACTTGTCGTGCTTGCTGTCTGGCCGAAGGCTGTTGCAGCAGTGCAGAGTGATAGGGCACCGACCAACGCCGCATGGCGGATAAGACGTGTTTTGTAGGACATAAGGTTTTCTCTCGTAGTGTGTGAATGATCGCGCTACGCAACCGGTAGCAAGCGAAGCCTAAGTGGAACCCTATGGAAGCGATATGCGACTACTGCTACTTCAGCAAGACCGTCACGCAACGCCATGCTGGATGGTTTGCTAAGGAATGCCTTCATTTTCATTTTGCGTTGAGGTGGATGAACTGTTCTTTTGTAAGGCCTGCGTTGTACACGCGCCGTGCATGGAATGCCCCACTGTTTTAAATACATCGCGGACCGGTTTTGCCCTCTCTCGCCTGCCGGCATGCGATCTGCAACCGCTGCGTGCAGCGCTTGCTTTCAAGCGATTCGCATAGGGAACAGAAAGATTCGCGCGCATCAGAAAAAATTTGAATCGTGACAAGCCGGATAAAGGCCGTTCGCGCGATCGGGCAAACGAAGCCCATGCACGTCCCTTTGCACGCTGTGGCGCCGCCGCCGCTATGCTGCCCTTAAGCGGGTGCCATAAGCGGAGCAGGGCATGCCGGTTTTCGGCAGGCCGTAGCGCGAGAAAGGGCTACGACAGCTGGGACGGCAGTCTGGCAGGAGTCTTGCTTGCCGCCGGATAAGGGGTACGCCCGCCATTATCTGGACTACAAATCTCATGAACGTCGGGCGGCGTGCCGCAGACATCGTATGGCCGTTCCTGGGCGTGTTCGTGCTGGGAGGCGGGCTGTCGTTCTGCACTCTGGTACTGGCGCATAGGAGCCATGCCCCCGTTGCCTTGTGGCTGGCTAACGGGGCGGTTCTCGGCTGGCTGGTGCGCAAGCCGCTGGCGCAGGCATGGCCGCTGCTGCTCGCGGTTTTCCTGGGCTTTCTGGGTGCGCGGGCCGCGCTCGGCGGCGCGCTGCTTTCTTCAGCGTTGTTGGGGGCATGTAATGCTGCGGAGACGCTTATCGTCAGTGCCGCCATTCGTCGTCGTTTTCCGGTAATCAGCACGGAAACGCCTTTTCGGGATCTGGCCCGGATCGGATTGGTCAGCGCGCTGATCGCCAGTGGTCTCTACGCACTGGCAGCCATGTCGATTCAACGGATGTGGTCGGATGCGGCGTATTGGGTCAGCTTCAACACGTTCTTCCGCGCCCATTTCGTCGGCATGATGATCGCGGGAAGCAGCTCGCTGATCGCCATGGTCAAGGGATTTCGTGTTTCCCAACCGGGCAAGGCTTGGGCGCTGGTACGGGATCTGGTGCTGCTCGCAGCGATGACCGTTGCGGTATTCATGGAGCCGCGCGTGCCGATGGCCTTTCTGGTCTATCCGCCATTGTTGCTGCTGGTGTTTCGCCATCGCCTGGTCGGCATGGCGGTCGGCATGATCGTCGTCGCCGTGGTGGTGACCCTGGCGGTGGCCTTCGGCATCGGCCCGTTCAACCTGGTCGCGGGCATTACCCCGGCCTTTCGCGTGGTGATGGCGCAGATGTTCATCGGCGCGTCTTATCTGGTCGTGCTTCCGGTGGCGCTGGCGCTGACGGAACAGGATCGTCTGCAGGCGCGTATCCAGGATAGCGAGCGTCGCTATCGCACGCTGGCGGATCATAGCGGCGACCTGGTGATGCGCATCTGTCCCAACGGCGACCGCCAATATGTATCGCCGTCGATCAAGGAGCGGCTGGGCTGGGATGTCGAGGACTTCATGCGGCCACGGCCCGATCTCATCCATCCGGATGACCGTGAACGCATTGCTGCGGTGGTGGCGACGTTGCGCCGTGATGGGGGCTCGACCACCGCGACCTACCGGCTCAGGCACAAAGACGGCCACTATCTCTGGATCGAAGCATTTGCCCGGCTGGTGACCGATAGCGAGGGAGGTGCGGACATCGTCTATACAGGCCGCGACGTCACCGCGCGTGTAAAGATCGAGCAGGAACTGCTCGAAAGCCAGGCGCAGTTGCGCACCATCACGGATAACATCCCGGCGGTGATCGCCCGCCTGGACATGTCCGAGCGCTATACCTATGTCAATCGCTTCGTCGAACAGGTGTCAGGGGAAACAGCCGCCCAGATCATCGGCAGGACTGTTCGCGACGTGCGTGGCGATTTTCTTTACGAGCGCCTGAAGCATTACCTGCAGCGCGCTTATGCGGGCGAGTCGGTGATCTTTGAATACGAGGCTACCTATCGCGGGAAATTGCTTTATTTCCAGACCCATTACGTGCCGGACAAGGACCCGGCCGGCAACCTGCGCGGCGTTTATGCGCTGACCACTGAAATCACCCACATCAAGCATGTGGAGCGCGAACTGCTTCGCCTGGCGCATCAGGATGCGCTCACCGGGCTGGCCAACCGGCGCTATTTCAGCGAACGGATCGCCGTCGTGCTGCAACACGCCAGCCGGAGCAGGGCGCCTGTTCTGCTGGCGCTGGTGGACATCGACCATTTCAAGTCGATCAACGACACCTACGGCCATGCCATCGGCGATGCGGTGCTGGCGGAAGTAGGACACTGCCTGCAAAAGCTGGTACGCGAAGGCGAAGTGGTGGCGCGCATCGGAGGCGATGAGTTCGTCGTGCTATGCCATAACGCCGGCGTCGAGAACACAGCAGAGGCATTCGTGCACTCGTTATGGGAAAGGTTGCACATGACGGTTACCGTGGGCGATGTGCGAGTGAATGTAAAAATGAGCATCGGCGCCGTACTTTGCAAAGGTGAAACCTCCCCGGACGCGGCGATGAAATTCGCCGACGACGCACTCTATACCGCCAAGGAGGCGGGCCGGGATACCTATCGCCTGGTGAGGCGGGGCTTCACCTCCAACAGGATCGACAGTGTGGGATAAGCGCGCGCGTCCACGCGACCGTGCAGACCTTTCAGCGAGACTTCGTGCATGCCTCATCTAAGCCTTCTTCAACTCGTATGGCTCGGCGTGATCGGCGTGGCGGTAGGCGCCATCAATGCCATTGCCGGAGCGGGTTCGCTGATCACGTTTCCCGCCTTGATCGCCTTCGGCTTCAACCCGCTTGCGGCTAATGTCACCAATTGCGTAGGCGTGGTTGCCGGCAACGTCTCCGCCACGGTCGCGTTTCGCGAAGAACTGCGCGGCCAGTGGTCGACCGTAGGGCGCATGGTGCTGTCCACGGCCGTGGGTTCGGTGGCGGGTGGCCTGCTTCTGCTGGCATTGCCGAGCCGAAGCTTCGATGTGATCGCGCCAGTCTTAGTGGCCATCGGTTCGATCCTGACCTTGCTGCAACCGGGCTGGGTGCGGCGTATCCAAGGGCGCCGCGGCAACGCCGGCCATCCTTCGCGTGGCCTGGGTTTCCAGCTGCTGCTTTTTCTGATCGCGCTGTATGGCGGCTACTTCGGCAGTGGGATCGGGCTGTTGTTCTTCGCGGTACTGAGCATGTGGTTTGCCGATCGCAGCACTCATCAAGTGGATGGAATGAAATCGGTCCTGCAAGGCTTGTCGAATGGCTGCGCAGGCGTGCTGTTTTGTTTTGTAGCACCCGTGTCCTGGCCAGCGGCCCTGGTCCTGACGGTCAGCGGCCTGCTGGGTGGCCCCATCGGCGTGGCGCTGGCGCGGCGCATACCCGCGAAGCCGCTACGCATGGTTATTGGTGCGTGCGGATTAGTGGCTGCCGTGTTGATCGGCCTCCACACGATCTGACATGCAAGCGCATGCATCGATGCATCGCGCAGCAATGCGGTTGCCTGCTTGTTCTCTCGATGCGCGGCGTGCAGTCGACGAACGGAAGTTTCATATCGTGCTCAGCAATATCGCGGCAGCTTTCACACCAAATGCACCGCATGCTGTGGTCGACATGATCATGATGACTCCCACCAACGATGAGTCAGGAGAATGTCATGGACAAGAACCGCACCGAAGGCACGAAGCATGAAGTCAAAGGTGGCTTGAAAGAAGCCGCCGGCAAGGTAACCGGCAACCACGCGCGGGAACTGGCCGGCAACATCGAAAAGAATGCCGGGAAAGTACAGAAAGAAGTTGGCAAGGCCAATGACGAAGCACGTAAGCATGAACACGAGATGCGCAAGCACGACCACTGAGAACGGTCGCGCCGAGTGATAGTCCGCGGCAAATGGGAAGCAAGCCGAGGACACTTCGCAAGGGAATCATTCAAGAGGACGCGTGGGGCGTCCTCTTTTTTTGGTGCGTTTGCCTATCGCCCACGCAGGCGCTTGCACAGTCCACGGGCACTACCGGTACGGCCGTTTCGCGGCAAACCAGCCACCGCCATTATCCGGTCACCAACAGCTCCGGGCATTGATGAGCACGCCAGTGAACTGGCCGAAGAAACCGGGGCAAGCGAGACATCGAAGCGACAGCCCGCCTTCGGTTTTGGTCCGTATTGCCCCTTGGTCCAATTCATCTGAGCGTGCAGCAGTGCTCTCTTAAGCGTCGCAACACCCGGTGTACGTGTTTCGCATGACGGTCGGCGTCAACGCGCCGAACGCGTCCGTCTGCGCGCACGACGTTGGCCGCGTTCGATCTGCCGCGGCCTTTTCCCACGTGTATTCGACCAGGAGAACACTGCCATGTGGTCCAGATTCGCCAGGTTACTGCCCCAGATGCTGTTGCTATGCCTCTCGCTTGCCTTGTCATCGGCGGCGTGGGCTGCTTCCACACTCGGTGCTTACAACATCACGCCGAGTGGCGTGACGGTTGCGGGTATTTCCTCCGGCGGCTATATGGCCGTCCAATTGCAAGTGGCTTATTCGAAGGCCATCTACGGTACGGCCGTCATGGCCGGTGGCACGTATTACTGTGCGCAGGATGATGAAGCGTATTGGGGAAGCGCCTGCGCAACCGGCATCAACGTGCCGGTTTCCTCATTGGTGAGCTATACCAATCAGGAGGCGTCGAGGGGTGCGATCGATCCCACCAGCAATATCGCCAATAAGCCGATCTACATGTTCAGCGGCACGCTGGACACGGTGAACTATCAAGCGACGATGACCGATCTGTACCAGTACTACCGCAGCTTCACATCGACCGCCAACATCGACTACAACAAAACCACGCCTGCAGAGCATGCATGGATCACGCCCGATTCTGCCGTGGCATGTTCGTATCTCTCGGCCCCCTTTATGAACAACTGCGGCTTCGACGCGGAACAGACCTTCCTGACGATGTTCTACGGCACGCTCAATGCCCGCAACAACGGGCAGCTTGGTGGCAGCTTCATCCAGTTCAACCAGAACGCATTCTGCCCGAACAGCAATTGTGCGGCGATCTCGATGGACAGCACCGGTTGGGTGTTTGTGCCGCAGAGTTGCGCGCAAGGTCAGGCATGCCGGTTGGTGGTGGCCTTGCACGGTTGCTCGCAGAACCAGGAAACGATCGGCACCACCTTCGTGCAATACGCAGGCATCAACGAATGGGCGGATACCAACAACATCATCGTGCTCTATCCGCAGACGATCAATGCGACCGTACCGTACAACCCGTACGGATGCTGGGATTGGTGGGGCTACACCAACGGCAACTATGCATTGAAGTCGGGTCCGCAGATGACAGCCATCATGGCGGAAGTCAATCATCTTGCCGGTGGCTCGCTGCAGCTTTGACCACCATCCTGTGACCCTGGGATCGCTCCGTAACCCTCCGGAGCGATCCTGTCAGCCGCCCGCCAGCATACGTACCGCTGCTGCGCCCATCACGGCCGTGGTGATCCAGCCAAGCACCACGATAAAGCGCGGCGCAGTAAATGGGCCCATCACGGATCGGCGCGTCACCAGCAGGATAATCACCACCATCAGCGGTACCGCAACCACGCCATTGATCACGGCGCTCCAGAACAGCGCCTTCATCGGTTCGATCGGTGAATACTGAATGGCGAGCGCTGCCAGCACGCTGAAGGCAATCACGCCGTAAAACCCGCGCGCGTCTTTCGCCTTGCGTTCCAGGCCCCATTTCCAGTTCATCGCTTCGCACAGGGCATAACCGGCGGAACCGGCGAGCACGGGCACGCCGATCATGCCCACGCCCAGAATGCCCAGCGCGAACAGCAGGCTGGCAAATTCACCCGCGAGAGGTTGCAGGGCGCTGGCCGCCTGCGCAGCGGTGGCGATAGAGGTGATGCCCGCGACATGCAAGGTGACGGCCGTAGCAAGGATGATGCAATACGCGGCGATGTCCGAATAGAACATGCCGTTCCAGGTGTCCCATTGGATGCGCCGGAGTTCCGCGCCTGCGTGCGCGGGATCGCCAGCGAGCGGCTTTGCCGCCGGATCCAGGCGCATGTCTTCCACTTCTTCCGAGGCCTGCCAGAAGAACAGATACGGGCTGATCGTGGTGCCGAACACGCCGATGATGACGGTGGCCGCTTCGGCATTCGGTACGAAGCGCGGCCACAGCGTGCGCCAGGCTACCTCTTTCCACGGCACATGCACGGTAAACAGCACTGCGGCATAGGCGAGCAGTGAAAGAGTCAGCCATTTCAGGTAGTAGACATAGCGGTGATACGGCACGCTGATTTGCAGTATCAGTGTGGTGATCGAAAAGACGATCGTCATGGTTTCGCGGTGGATGCCAGTCACCAGCTCCGCAGCCTCGCCCATGGCAGCAATGTCAGCGGCAATGTTCAGGATGTTCGCGATCAGCAGGAGCAGTACCACGCCTTTGAGTACATAAGGCGGAAAAGCAGCCTTGATGTTGGCGGAAAGTCCCTTGCCGGTGACGCGGCCGATGCGCGCGCACATGGATTGGATGGCCGCCATCAGCGGAAACGCCAGCGGCATCGTCCACAGCATGTTGAGCCCGAACTGCGCGCCGGCCTGTGAATAGGTAGCAATGCCGCTGGGATCGTCGTCGGCGACGCCGGTGATCAGGCCGGGGCCGATGTGCGCAAGCGGATGCACCTTCAGCCGGTTCCAAAGCATCCTGCACAGGTGCCTGGATGCGCCGCCGGCAGGTTTTTCTGCGTGGGATTCCGGATCCTGCGCGGCGGACATGACGGTATCCTGCACAGGCTATCGGCAAACAAGCACGGGTACGCAACTCTTGATGAGCACCTTCTGCGTCTCGCTGCCCAATACCATCTTGTTCATGCCATGCCAGCCGTGGGTTGCCATCACAATCAGGTCGCAGTGTTGCGCGTTGGCGGTTTCCACGATCGCTTCATAGGGGCGTTCGCCGAACGAATAGCGGCATTCGCACGCCACATCGGCCTCTTTCGCCATGGCCTTTACTTTGTCGAGGTACCGCGATGCGCTTTGCACCGCCTGCTGGCTGTAGCGCAATTCGGCCGCGGCGAGCAATTCCGTCATGTAGGCGAGGGAATTGAACGGCGGCACGACGTGCAAGGCCGTGACCTTGGCGCCGAACACCTTCGCCATTTCCAGTCCGGTCGTGAAGGCATTCAGCGACAGATCCGATCCATCGATCGGCAACAGCAAGTGCTGGAACAGTGGTCCAGGCCGGGTGCCTGGCTGCTCCGCACGCGGAGCGACAGTGGCGGACATTGAGCAGACTCCAGCGTGTTCACGCATATTCCGTTGCAGCAAGGCACACGCACAGGGCGTGTGGACATGCTCATGATGCGGCGTGTGCCTGCAGGGATATTGATTACCGTCAACTACATGCGTGACGTTTGCCGCGTGCTTGTCACGTAGCTTTTGCTGCAGCGCTCAGTTGATCGTGATCAAGATCGCCTGCACTTGTCCGCCTAAGCTGTGATCGGGCTATCTGCGGCGGGAGGTTCGCCATGAAGCGCCGGACGTTTCCAGACTCAATCCAAGGGGCACCAGGCTTGCGCGCGCGCATCAAAGCATGGCTTGCCTGTTTCAGTTTGCCGCGTTCGCTCGATGTGGCCGATGTGTTTTACCCGTGTCGCGCCATGCAGCCGGTGCGGATGACCTGCCTTGACATCCATGCATGGCAACTGCGCGGCCGTGAGCACGCGCATCGCGCCTCGCGGCGAGACGGGCCATGAAAGAGCGATCCTCCGAGCCGGCCTTCTCGACGCTGTCCATCTGCCTGCTGCTGATGGCCGTAGCGAGTGCGCTGGTAAGCATCGTCAAGGACTACGAGTCGATCTGGCCGATTGCTGACTGGATCTGCGGCATCAGTGTGGTGGCGCTGATCGCAAGCCTGATCTATGACGCACGCAAATAAGCGATGTACGGACAGCCGAGGATCTCTATGTTCAACCATATCCTGCTGCCTACCGACGGATCGGAACAAGCCGTGAGAGCGGCGCGACTCGGCCTGGCGTTGGCGCGACAAGTGGGTGCCCGCGTGCATGCGTTTCATGTGCTGGCCCCGCTGGCGGCTGTTTCCTATTTTGTCGATGTCATCCGGCACGCACCGGACGACTACGAAAACCAAGCGATTGCACGCGCGCAACGTCATCTTGAGGTGATCCACGTGCTGGCCAGGGATGCGGCTGTGGCCTACGAAGGATCCTATGCTTTCGACCAGCGTCCCTACGCGGCAATCGTCGGCGCTGCGCATCGCTACGACTGTGATCTCATCGTGATGGGAACACACGGCCATACCGGCCTGGATCGCCTGGTGCTAGGCAGCGAGACCAACAAGGTGCTGGGCTGCGCGGATATTCCGGTGCTGGTCTGCCGTTAAATGCGCGACGGCAGCATCAGATCGACAACGCTGTGCGCAGCATCGAGACGCCCACGCAGCCGATGACAATCGCCAGCGCCGACCAGCGCGCGGCAACCAGCAAAGTGAAGGCGAGCAGCGCGATCGCAAAGTCCTTGGCATCGTGCACGGCGCTGACCCAGACCGGATCGTAGAGCGCTGCCGCAAGCAAGCCGACCACCACTGCGTTGACGCCCGCCAGCATGCGCGCCGCCTTGTCGCGCGATGCCAGCGCACGCCAGAACGGCAGGCAGCCGGACACCATCAGCATGCCGGGCAGGAAAATCGCCAGCACGCTGATGGTTGCGCCGGCGATGCCGCCGCAACCATCCGGCAGGTGCTCGCCAAGCAATGCGGACAAGGTGAACATCGGCCCGGGCACGGCCTGCGCAGCCCCGTAACCGGTGAGGAAGGTATCGTTGTCGATCCAGCCCGGCGCCACGATGGTTTGTTTCAGCAGTGGTAACACCACATGACCGCCGCCGAACACCAGTGCCCCCGTGCGATAGAACGCAGCAGCGATGCGCGCCATCAGCGGCCAAGAGTGGGGCAGTGTCAGCGCGGCAAAAAGCAGCCATGCATAGGTCCCCAGCAACGCCATGCCGGTGGAGCGCCCGTAAGCGAGCGCGAAGGTTTCGCCATGTCGCGCTGTGACGTTTCTGCAACACCACAGGCCGAGCAATGCGCCGGCGGCAACCACCGCGAGCTGCATGGCCGAGCTTGCGCTTACCGCGATCAGTCCTGCTGCCATGGCGGCCATCAGCGCGCGTGGCATATCCGGTGTCAGGCTGCGCGCCATGCCGAACACGCCTTGCGCCACCACGGCCACCGCGACCAGCTTCAAACCGTGAATCACACTTTGGCCCAGCGCGCCGGCCAGATGTCCGCTCCACGCTCCGAACGCAAACAACAGCAATGCGGAAGGCAGGGTAAAGGCGAGAAAGGCCGCGATCGCGCCCAGCCATCCCGCGCGCAGCAGGCCGATGGAAAAACCGAGCTGGCTGCTCGCGGGCCCCGGCAGGAATTGACATAGCGCAACAAGCTGGCCGAAGTGTTCTTCGTCCAACCAGTGCCGTTGCTCGACACATTCGCGACGGAAATAGCCCAGGTGCGCGATCGGTCCGCCGAAGGAGGTAAGACCGAGTTTCAGAAATACGGCGCCGACCTCCCAGGCGCTGCCGGACGCGGGAGGGCGTGAAGACGAGGCGTCGCTCATGCGCAATCGAACAAGGCCATGAAGCCGAAATCCATGTGCAATTGCATGTGGCAGTGAAAGAGCGAGAGGCCGCGCTGGTCGGCGACGAAATCGATATCCATCGATTGATAGCCGCCCAGCATCGCCACGTCTTTCATCAGCCCGCCAGTAGGCCGCCCAGCGATGCGTGTGATTTCGAACGTATGGCGATGCAAGTGCATGGGATGGATATCGTCGCTGGCATTGTGCATGCGCAAGCGATAGCGCTTGCCGTACTGTAAGTGGAACATCGGCCGCATGGCTTGCATATCGAACGCGACATCGTTGATGGTCCAGCGGTTGAAGCCGTGTTCGGCCGCGTTCTGCTTGGCGAAGGTCAGGTCGAAGATCTGATCCGGCTGCGCCACCCTGGCATTCGGCTGGGTAAAACGCCGATAGTCCCATTGGAACGGTGGGGGTGCGATCCACCGCGGCTCGCCGCGGGCGCCGGCGTATTCGACCACGATGCCCATGCCGTGGCCGCGATCGTCATCATCCAGGTCGCCCATGATCCACACGCCTGGATGATGCATTTCCACGATGGCGCTGATGCGTTCCGCCGTGCCGATCCAAAGCACCGGTACGTCGGCTGGCTGCGGCACGGCATTGCCATCCATCGCCACCACCTTGAAGGTATGCCCGGGCAGCGCCAGGCTGCGAATCTCGGTAGCGCTTGCGTTCAAAACATGAAACAGCACGCGCTCGCCGGCTTTCACGCGGATCGGATCGCCGTGGCCGAGCATGCGGCCATTGATGGCGAACGCTTGATAACCCACTTCGTAGCCGTGTGCATGGCCGGTGGCCAGCGATGCTTTCATGGCGGATTCGCCGCGTTCTTCCAGCGAGTGGTCGCGATCGCCGGGGTGCAGGAAATCCATGGCCATGTCACCGCCATTGCTAAAGAACGGATCGAATTCCTTCAGCACCAGGAACACTTCGCGATCGTAGTGGCCCGGTTCGTGATGCGGCTCGATGTACACCGGCCCAGCCAGGGCGCTGTACTGCCCCAGGGTCAGATCGCTGCCCGCCACGACATGGGTGTGGTAGAAGCGAAAGCCCGAGGGGCCCGGTACGAACGACAATCGGCGCATGCCATGTGCGGGAATGTAAGGCGTGCCTTCTTCCGCGGCGCCGTCCACATCCACCGGCAGGAATTGTCCGTGCCAGTGCAGTTGTTCCGGCACCTCGGTGTCGTTATGGACGTCGACCACGACGCGTTGTCCCTCCTTCAACCGCAGCAGCGGCCCGGGAAACTGGCCGTTATAGGTTCTGGTGGAAACGATATGATCGGGCGCCAGTTCCACCAGGCTGCGGGCAATGCGCAAGGTGTAATCGGCTTTCGCTGGCAGGAGTGACGGAGCAGGGGTTTGCAACGGCTCTGCCGCATGCAGCCAGGTCGGAGCGCTTCCCGCTACCGTGGCCCATCCGCTCCATTTCAGGAATTCACGACGATCGATCGGCATAGCCCGTTCTCCGTCTCATTTGCCACGCCGACGCAGGCGCAAATAGGTAAAAGACTGAGCGGATCCCCATGGAGTCAGGTGCAGCTCGCGTGCCTCAGTCATGCGTTCAAAATCGGGGCCAAATAGTGTGCACAGCGTATCGGCCTGATAGCGCACGACATCCAGCCCGCTGCAGCGTGCAGGTCCATCCTGCGCAAAGGCCGCAACGATCACCGTGCCGCCGGGAGCTACGCTGCGCCGCACGCTAGCAACGTAGGCGGCGCGCGCTGCATCCTCTGTAAGGAAATGCAGCACGGCGCGATCATGCCAGAGCGCATACGTACGATCCGGTTGAAAGCGCGTCACTTCTTGTGTGACCCAATGCACCTGCCGGGCCCGCACTGGCCCGAGGCGTGTCTGTGCCTGCGCCATGCCGTGCGGAGAAATATCCAGCACCGTCACATCGGTGTAGCCCTGGTCGAGCAAATGATCGACCAATGTAGATGCGCCACCGCCCACATCAATCAGGGGTGCATCCCGCGGCACCTGGCTATCGGCGATGAACGACAGTGATCTTTCAGGGCAGGCCTGAAACCAGCTTACGGTGTCGTAAGCTTTGCTCTGGTAGACGTCATCCCAGTGGCGGGCGGTATCGGTCATGGCCGTTGCGCAAACGGGGTGAGAAGGGACCGCTGAATGGCATCCGAGGTAGCGGGCCTGGAATGAGGTTCAGCAGGATCTTTGCCGGACTGCCGCCATGATCCTACTGCAACGCTTAGCCTTTTCTTACAGAGGGTTCGGTAGGGGCGGTGCAAGCAGCCATGCGCCCTCGCGGCGCATGGCTATGGCTGGATAGGGGCGGTTGGCTTCCACGCCGCGGCGCGCACCGGCCATCAGGGGCGTGACTCAAAACGCCATCCACGCGTAGAAATACAGCGTGTCGTTGTCCGATGCATTTCTGCCTGCGCCATCGATGTTGTGTACCAGCCCACTGAAGCGCGTATACCAGGTGTACTGCAGACCGAACCGCACGTTCGCATAGGGTTGTGCCCATGAGCTGGCTTGCCCGAACGGATTCCAGTTCAGCTCGACCACGCCGCCGTCGGTATTGGGACTGCCATTGTTGCCGTAGAGCAGCAGATCTTTGCTGCCGTCATTGGTGAAACCACCCAGCGTGACCCCCCAGGTGTTCTTGTACCAATAGCTGGCATTGACGTTGAGGGCATGCAAGTTGTCGTGCAGGTTAGAGGAGCCGCCGCTCCCGTAGGTGGCGTCCAGTGTCTGCTGCTCGGTGAGGAATAGCGCGTTGGCGGTAATGATGTGGTCGCCGCCGTTGATGAACTGATAGCTTGCGTCCGCGCCGATGTCGCGGAATGTATCGGTAGGTCCGCCGAGGGCCACCGCATTGCCGGCAGCATTGGTGCCTGCCAGGCCGCGTGCGGTGTCGAACAGAAAGCCACCGACTTCGACATTTCCGGTCGGCAGGTTCCAGGTGTAGGCCACGCGTGCATACGGCGATACGCCGGACAGGCGCCCGCTGAAATCAGCATTGACGTCGCGCAGGAACGCCGGTGAAAGCGAACGATACACGCCGGTTTCCACATACCAGGCATTGTTGAACTGCGTATAGGCGTTGACGCCGATCACCTGTTGGGCAAGACCCCCCATCAGAATGGGTGCTGCTGGCGCACCGGGCGCCAGATCAGGCGAGGCATAAGGAAATTGCCAGGCTGGCGATGTGTTGAAGACGTCGGTCACGCTGGGATTGTTGTTGACGGAGATACCCCACAGTGCGGGATGCCCGGCAAGCGTGAACGAGCGCGCGTAACGCAGATCGCTGTTGTCCCACCCGAGCAGGCCACCATTCTGCGAATAGGTGGCTTGTGCCAGCACGCCAAGGTGATCGGTAATGCGCCCCGCCAGAAACAGCGAAGCTTGCTGCAGTTCCGTGTTGTCATTGGTCGAGAAACCGTTTGCCGGCGGCGATGTCTGTGCTTTCGCCGTATGTGTGTACGACTCGATCAGCATCAGCGAGAGCGGCACCTTGGTGTCATTGCCGACTTTCAGGGTATAGCCGAGCAGTTTGAACTGACGCCCAAATGCCGTGAGCTGCGGCCCGAAGCCGCCGATGTGGCAAGCGCTGCACGGTTGATGCGTTTGTCGCGCAAAAGCAGGCACCGCACGGCTCTGCTCGGGAAAGAGCAGGAGCATGATTGCAAGAACGCCGATAACGAACGCCAGCACGGCGCTTAGCCAGGATCCGTGCAGCGTGCGCTTGCATGTAATGTCGATATCCATCGTATTTCCCCCTCGCCTGCTGATTCCATCGGAGTGATTGGCGGCCTCCCCGTGTGGCGGAACCAGGCCGCATCGGCCACGCAGCGAGCGAGGGACAGACTGCACTGCTTGTGAGGAATTCGTTTGATCCAAATCAAATAATGGATGGGTGAAAGCCGTACGGTAGTCGCATCAAAGCGCACGCCAGCGCGGCGGCGTTCATCAAGACCTGACAGAGAAGGAGAGCGTCATGACATATTGCGACGAGCAGGACCCATCACGTCGCCGGTTTCTCACGTGGACTGCGGTGACGGCAGTGACAGCTTGCCTGGGTGGCTTTTCGGTACGTGCACGCGCCTCCGATCTGCCGCACCTGACAACGACAGATCCCACGGCCAAGGCCATGGACTATGTCGAAGACGCGAACACATCGAAGAACGGTCTGTACAAGCCGGGAAGCAGCTGTGCAAATTGCCAGTTCTATGCCGGCCCGGAGGCGGGCTATGGTCCTTGCCAGCTGTTCCCGGGCAAAGCAGTCAATGCGAAAGGCTGGTGCACTTCGTTTACGTCGAAGAAATCCTGACGGCGTTATCGCATCAAATGGGTGCTTCCAGGATTGCCTTGATGGTCCATCTGCCGCTGGCATCGTTCACGCAGAATGCAGGTGTGTCACTACAAAGGATTTGCACGCGGGATGGCAGATATGTGAGGTCAACGTCGTTGCTTGGTTGAAGTATCAAGGATCGTGGTCGAAAGACAGCGAAAACTTTACGCGTTGCTAAGCCAGTTCGAAGTTTACAGCCCATGCGTTGGTGCTGACGGTCTCCAGCTAAGCTGCTGCAAAGTGGTCGTATGGCAGTCTTGCTCGCTTGAAAACCAAGGACGCCGCTATGCATCAAGCTGGGAAATCGCCCGTACGTTACGATCGTGCCGCAATCAGCCTGCACTGGATAAGCGTGCTATTGATTGCACTGGCTTATCTGGCGATTGAGCTGCGGGGGCCGCACGGTGATCCGTATCGCAACTTCTGGATGAATACGCATGCCTGGGCGGGCACGCTGCTTTGGTGCGTTTCCGTCATCAGGCTGGGATGGCGTCTGCGCCACCGCGCTCCCGATCCATTGCCGGGACATGCAGTGATGGTGTGGCTGAGCCAATTCGTGCATGCGGCGCTGTATGTGTTCGTGCTGGTGCAGCCCATGCTCGGCATGCTTGCTTATAACTTTGGCGGCCATGTGCTCACGCTGCCAGGAACGGGCGGGTCATTTTCGCTGGTGGCGCCGAACCGTACCCTCGGACACCGTATTGAGGATATTCACGCGCTTATCGGCAATGTCTTCTATGGCGTTATCGGTGTGCATGCCGCCGCTGCGCTGCTGCATCACTTCGTCTATCGGGACGACACACTGCGTCGCATGAGCTGGCGTTGAGTGATGCGAAGCCGCGCACACCACCCCCCATCAGGAACGGATGCTCACTTGCAGATCCTGACCTTGCAACGACAGTTCCAGGCGCAGTGACTGCGCATGCGCGGCGGACGCGGCGAGCGCCAGTCCCAGGCCGGTGTGCACGCCGGCATCCTTGCCCTTGCGCCAGAACCGCTGCTTCATGCGTGCAAGGTCTTGCACGGTAAGATCCGGCGCCTGGTTCGTAACGGACCAGATCTGTGGCGAACACCGAAGGATAACCGTGCTGCCGGATGGAGCATACGCAAATGCATTGCTCAGCAGATTACCGAATACGACATCCAGCAACGTCACGTCGGCGATCCAGCTGATGCCAGGGTCGATATCGGCATGCAGCACCAATTTTCGTTCCGCCATGCGGTACTGCTGCCGTCCGATCACTTTATAAGTGAGGGCGGTGACATCGACCGGCTGCAGAGTGATCTGCTCGATACCTGCCTCGATACGCGTAAGCATCAGCAGCGCCGTGACGATGTGCTCCAATTCCAGACCGATATCGCCTATCTCGGCGAGCAAGGTTGCGATGTCGCGCCCGCCGGGAAAACGCTGTTCCACCTCGATTGCCGTACGCAGTTCAGCCAGGGGAGTGCGTAGTTCATGCGCAACGCCGCTGGCGAACTGTCGTTCACGCAGCAGGCCTTGCTCCATGCGCGACAACACTTCATTGAATCGCGTGCTGAGCGGAGCGAGCTCGCGAATAGGGGTTCTCTGCAGTCGCATGCTTGGTGTATCCGGCCCGATCTTGTCCATGGCATCAGCCAGTCCGGAGAGGGGGCGCAAGCCGCGCATCACCAGCCATGGGGTCAGCACGGCGACCACCAGGAAGCCGAGCACCACGCATCCGAATTCAATCTTGTCCATGGAGCGCTGGAAGTCGAGTACCTCGCTGCGGTCCACGGCCAGGCCAAGCAAACAGGCCGACGCGGTAGCTACCGGACGTTCGACGGGGTCCTGAGTCAAACCCTGGCTGAAATGGGACTCCGGCGAAAACCGCATCGCCACGGCGCGCAGGTCCAGGCCTTGCCGGTCGGCGATATCGGCAAAGGCGACGGATTGCCCGTGCGGGAGTTTCGGCCAGGCGAGCGTTGATGCTTCGTTGGACGACACCACATGTTCGCCGCGACAGTCGATATGAAAGTACACCGTGCCGTCATCCGACAGGAACGACGGAATCCGGTAAGAAGGAAAATGAAGCGATCGCGCTTTGCTTTCGGTGGTGAAAATATCGGCGAGCGCCTGGGCGCGTTCGAACAGGTTGGTATCTGCGCGTTGCGCTACTTCGTTGTCGACCCGTTCGTCGATGATCAGTGTGGCGGTACCAAGCACAAGCACGATTGCGGCGATCAGCAGCAGGGTGATGCGAAACCGCAGTGACATACCCTTTTCCGTCTTGCCTATGCGCATGGCCGTCAGTTCTTCGGGATCAGATAACCAAAGCCGCGCCGCGTCTGCACCAAATCGCCTTGCCCGGCTTGTTCGAGCTTGCGCCGCAGGCCGAAGACGAGTACTTCCACACTGCGATCGGACACTTGCGATTCACTGCCGGCCAGGCGATCGAGAATTTCGCTGCGCGAAAACGTCCTGCCGCGATGCCGCATCAGCAATTCGAGCAACGCGAACTCCCTTGGCGTCAGCGACAGCAGATGGTCATTCACATGGACGGCTCGCGTCACAGGATCAAGGCAAAGTGAACCGATCATCAATTGCGGTAGCTGCGCATCCTTCGAGCGCCGTGCCAATGCATGCAGTCGCGCTAACAGTTCATCGAACGAAAAGGGCTTGACCATGTAATCGTCAGCGCCTCGATTGAGCGCGTCGACGCGGTCGGAAGTCTGGTCGCGTGCCGACAATACCAGCACACGTGGGCGCAGGGCGCGTCCCTGGAGGTGGCGGAGTACAGACAAGCCGTCGATGCCGGGCAGCCCCAGATCCAGGATAACGAGATCGTATTCGTAAGTATCCAGATGCTGAGTGGCGACGCTGCCATTTGCAGCGACATCCACGGTGAATCCTGCCGATTTCAGGCCACGCTCCAACGAGTCGCGCAGACGTGCGGAGTCTTCCACGATAAGAACGTTCAGAGCAGTTCCCCTCTTGCCTGGATGGAGCGGCACGCCGCGTGTGGGCGGTTCGACCGTGCTCATCACGACAAGTGCCGAATACGCTTCAAAACTTTTGCCCGCAGCCATGACTATTCATGAGTTCGTGCAGGAAAGATCTCTTCTTGCGCGATCACTCTTTTAGCGGAAGTCGTCATGCAGGTACGGTTACCTGAAAGAATAATGCACGAAAAACGGCGTTTTTCATCGGATTACAAACTTGTAACGTCCTGGTAAGAGTGAGCTAAGTTTGTGCATCCACACTTGCTGGCATGCGCCGCCAAGGATGTGCTGCCGGGTGATGTGAAGGGATTGCATGCCTCTCGCTCACCCGAATCGCCATTACGCAGTCCAATCCCGTCAGGTGTTTTCTTGAACCTTGCTATCGCCGCCCTTCATTCCGACGGCGTTCCGCGGAATGGGATCTACCGTATCCTGATTTGCCGGCCGAATCATCGGCTGGGCAATATGCTGTTGATGACGCCGCTCATTACTGAACTGGAGCGTCTGTATAAAGGGGCGGAAATCGACATTGTCGCGGAAGGTTCGCTGGCGGCGGATATCTTTGCCACGTTCTTCAGCGTCAAAAACGTTTATGGCTTGCCGCGTCGCGGCTTTAAGCGCCCGATTCGCTTCCTGTCGTTGATCTTTCGTATTCGCAAGACGAATTACGACCTGATCATCGATCCTTGCATGGGCTCCGGTTTCAGTCGTGCACTCACCAGAGTATTCAAGGGTCGCTACAAGCTCGGTTATGCCTATCCGCGGGCGCAAGGCTTGACGCACGCCGTGCCGGCGTCCAAGGCGCCGGCACACATGGCAAAGCGGCCGGTGGCGTTGGTCAGGCATGGCTTGCCTCCGGCGATGCAGGCGCATGCGGCGTTTCCCGTCATGGATATCCGCCTGACCGAAGCTGAGCGTTTATGCGGAAAGGCTCTCGTAAGGGAGTTATTCGCCGAGGCGCCGCAACGCGGCTCCCACACCATCGGTATTTTCGCTGACGCCACCGGCCGCAAACGTTATTCACCGGAATGGTGGACGGCATTCATCGGCAGCTTGCGCGAGCGCGCACCCCATTGCGACATCATGGAAATTGTACCGATGCATGGTCGGTCAATGCTCGGCGCGCAATGGCCAAGCTATTACTCCAGCAGCATTCGCCGCATGAGCGCGGTGATGGCCGCGATCGATCTGATGATCAGTGCCGATTGTGGCGTGATGCATCTTGCCGTTGCATCGCAGGTGCCTACTGTCGGCATGTTTTCGGTGACCGACGCGAACATCTATGGGCCGTTGGGAACCCGCAACAGCCCGTTGCTGACGCATGACATCTCGGCGGCTGACGCCGCATTGCGTATCGCCGACGCATTTCCCGATGTATGTGGGGCGACGCAGGCACCGGTCAAGCAGCAACGCTCTGCCGATGCGACCGCCGCGCGCACTCCGCAGCATGCCGGGCTGCCAGGTGATCCGGGATTCTGCTGAAGTGAGGCCAGGATCGGCTGTGCAAAGCGGGCAAGCGAAAGCCAGCACACTCTTGCCGCGGCGCGCAAGTGGATTGCGCTGTGCAGCGGGTGTGTAGATCATCGCCCTCCATGCATGCCCGGCTTCTCTCATCCAGGGCGCGTTTCTTCTCCGGGATTCCACATGCTTCATGACCGTATCAAGCAGAGCCGCTTGCGGCCCGACTCCCCATTGGCAACACGCTGGTCTTTGCTTGCCCTGATCCTCTTCGGGCTGATCCTCGGCTTCGCCTTCCAGGGTTCGCGTGGCTTATGGAGTCCGGACGAGGGGCGCTATACGGTGGCGGCGCTGCAAATGCTGGATTCGGGCAACTATCTGGCACCCGCCTACAGCCCGGACGAGGTCAACTTCTCCAAGCCGCCGACCACGTATTGGATCATTGCGGCATCTTTCAAAGTTTTTGGCCGCAATACCTGGGCGGCGCGTATTCCGTATGGCCTGGCGTTCCTGCTGACATTGCTGGCGCTGTATGCGATGGGCAAGCGGTTGATGCCGGAAAAGGCGTGGCTTCCCGCGCTGATCTACGGTTGCTCGCTCGCTCCGTTCGTCGCCGGCAACATCATCAGTACGGATGCCTTCCTCACATTGTGCGAAGCCATTGCGATGCTGGGTTTCCTATGTGCGGCGTTCGATGAAAACGAACGGCACCGCCGCCGCTTCGTGCTGTTGATGTGGCTGGGCTGGGGACTGGCTTTTCTCACCAAGGGGCCACCGGGGCTGATTCCGCTATTGGCCGTGATCCCCTTTATCGTCAGCCGCGATGGCTGGCGCGGACTGGGCCGTTATGTCCCCTGGCTGGGCATTCTGCTGTTCCTGCTCATCGGCGGCTCCTGGTACATCGTGGTCATCGCGCGTTATCCCGGCTTGCTGCACTACTTCCTCCATCAGGAGGTCTACAACCGCCTGTTCACGGCAGCCCAGCATCGCAATGCCGGTTTTTTCGGTTGGATCAGAATCTATGTACCGACTCTATTGCTGGGCACCTTGCCCTGGTGGCCCAGCCTAGGGCGTAGCTTGCGCAACTGCGCCTCGGCGGATCAGTGGAAGGCGTGGAAAAACGATCACGCCGTCGAATGGTTCCTGGTGCTGTGGTTTCTCGTTCCATTCGTGGTGTTCTGCCTGGCGCAGTCGCGCCTGCCGTTGTATTTGCTGCCGCTGTTCCTGCCGCTGTCGTTATGGCTGGCGTTTGACTTGCGCAGCCGGATCGACCTCAGCAAACCCGGGCAGCGGTTGGCCCTGGCGGCGTGGATCGTGACGCTGCTGATACTGAAAGGGGCCATCGCCTATGGCTGGCATACCTCGCGCGACAATCGCCTGGCGGCGCGGGAACTGAGCGCGATCACCCAGCCAGAGGCTTATCAGGCGGTGATCTTTGTCGAGAGCACCGCGCTGGATTACACCATCGAAGAGGCCACGCCCTGGGGGCTGCGCCTTTATCTGGGCAAGCCGGTCTACGGCATCCCCTGGCTTGCTCCCAAGGGTGCGGACGCCCTTTGCCATGCGCTGCGCACTGCCGGGTCGTCGCTGGTCGTGATCAGCCCCTATATCAAAGCGGAGACGCTGGCGCCTGTCTTGAGCCGATGTTCCGCCCAGCGGGTCGTCAAGTTGGGGACATGGCGGCACAATACGCTGGAGCAGGTCCAGATCTGAGTCAGGTCCGGACTCCCAGGATGCTGATTCCCGCACGCCGCCCCGGCAGCGTGCGCTCCGTCATGCGCCGCGACCGGCCGGTCCGGTTCGCATGCTGCCGACACGACAGGCCGACCGTCCTCCTTGCCTGACCGCCACGGCGTCGGCACACGGACGAGATGGCCGGTCGTGCCTGCCAGTAAAATGGATGGAATGCGTCCTCATCCCTACCGGAAGGTTGTGCCTAGATGTGTGGAATTTGCGGTCTCTTGAGTCGGGATGCAGGTCATCCGCTTCCCCACCTGGAGCAAACATCGAGACAGATGCTGCGGGCACTCGCGCATCGGGGACCGCACGGCGATGCATTCGTATCGCGTCCCAACCTGGCCATCGCGACCAATCGCCTGGCCATTCGCGGGGTGGATCAGCATCAGCCGCCGCTGCTCGAATACGAAGCCGGCGTGGTCGTCGCCTGTAACGGCGAGATCGACAATCACCGCGAATTACGCCGTTCCCTCGCCGAAGCCGGGCACGAGATCGTGCATAGCACGGATATCGCCGTACTCGCGCCGCTGTATCTCGAGAAAGGCCTGGATTTTCTGCAGCACGTGCAGGGCGTGTTTGCGCTGGCGCTATGGGATGAACGCCACCAGCGCTTGATCCTGGCGCGCGACCGCGCGGGCGAACGTCACCTTTACTACGCGGTGATGGGCCAGAACGTCTACTTCGCCTCGGAGCTTGCCGCGCTGGTCAAGGCCTGCAAGCCCGATCTGCAGCTTGATGCCGCCGCTCTCGCCGGCTACCTGCGTTCGGGCTATTGCGCGGCGCCGGGCAGTCTTCTGCAACACATCCATAAGGTTTGCCCTGGCGAAATGATCGTGGTCGAGCCGGGCGGCATACGTCATCTGCGTTACTGGGATTTTCCGCAAGCGAAAGCGACGTCCACACCGTCGATCGCATCTTTCGATCCTGTTTTTCGCGAGGCGGTGCGGCGGCAGAGCGACATCGACGTCGACTACGGCGTCTTGCTCAGTGGCGGCATCGATTCCGCGTTGATGACCGCAGTGGCCCGCCGTGTGCGGCCGGAGAAAAAACTTTCCGCGTACTGCATCCGTTTTTCCGAAGCGTCGTTCGATGAGGGGCATGACGCTGCGCAACTTGCCCGCGATCTCGGTTGCGATTTCGTGCAGGTCAATGTGTCGGCCCAGGATTTCCCAGGCATGCTGCGCCGCCTGGTCGAAAGCACCGGCGAGCCGCTGGCCGATCCGGCGTGGATTCCGCTTTCGCTGGTCACCCAGCGTGCCTCGCAGGATGTACGCACGCTGCTTGCCGGCGAAGGTGCGGATGAATTGTTCGGCGGCTATCCCACCTATCTGGGCGCTCGCTGGGCCAGTCACTACGCCCATCTGCCCCCTGCGGTGAAAGGCTTGTGTCAGCGCCTGATCGAGGCGCTGCCGACCAGCGACAAGAAGGTCACGCTCTCGTTTCTGTTGAAGCGTTTCATCCGCGGGCAGGAGCTCGACGGCCTGGCGCGTCACCTGCTGTGGACGGCAAGCATTCCACCGGCCTGGCTGAGCCGCCTTGGGGTGCCGTCGCCGCTGGATGACACCGCGCACGATGCCTCACGCCTGATCGATACCATCCAGCGTTACGATTTCGGGCACTCGCTGCCGGATGCGCTGATGGCCAAGGCCGATCGCGGCGGCATGTTGCACGGCGTGGAAATCCGCGCGCCGTTCCTCGATCAGGCGGTGATCGAATTCGCGGCAACGTTGCCGGTGGAAGCGCGCGTGAAGGGATTCACCACCAAAGTGTTTCTCAAGCAATACGCCATGCAATATCTGCCCAAGGCCGTGATTACGCGACGCAAACGCGGTCTATCGGTGCCGCTCGCATCCTGGCTGCGCGGACCGCTGCAGGAATGGGCGCACGATCATCTTTCCGGCAGCGCGCTCGCCGAAGCGGGCATCGATACCCGGGCCGCCATGGATCTGTTCGCCGAACATCAGGCACGCAGCAGCGACCACGCCCGTGCGATCTGGACGCTTATCGTGCTGAGTGAGTGGCTACGCTGGTTGCATGCCGAACGGTCCACCTCGGTTTCAAAGCATGCCGATATGGCGGATGTTTCCGTAGGGTCCTTATTGGGTTTGTAAAGCACCGCCGTCGGCAGCGGATGCGAAGAAGGATGTGTGCCTGCGCGTACGGCGAAGCGGCCGGCCGACCATCCGCCGCTATCACCCCTATTCAGTGCTGCATGAATAACGGCATGTCAGCGTGCGCCAGCACATGGCGCGTGGCGCCGCCCAAGACACGCTCGCGAATGCGCGAATGCCCATACGCGCCCATCACCAGCAGATCGGCGCGTATGTCACGGGCTTTCTGCAATAACGCACCGCCAGCTTCCTCGGCCGTCACGCGGATGTAATGCGGCCGGGCGGCAACGCCATGGTGCATGAGGTACACGATCGGATCCGGTTCCGTCACGCCGACCTGATTATCGTAAGGCGTATGGATTTCGCCGTTGATCAGTACCACTTCGCGGGCGAGCTGGATCAGCGGCAGCGCACTGTGCAAGGCGTGGGTGGCTTCAAATGTGCCGTTCCACGCTATCACGATCCGATCGAACTTCAGTGCTTCGTCCCAGTGCGGCGGCAGGATGATGCAGGGGATGCGGCAACTGAGCATGGCTTCGCCCAGCACATCGAACACATGTGCTTCGTTCACCATGTCACGTTCAAGTATGGCCAGATCATGCCATGCGCCCAGCTTGCGCAGCGTAGGTGCAATGGCTGTGCGGGTGACGGTCCACGCGGCATGGTGCGCGCCGCGATGTTTGGCAAAGGTCTGGAAAGCGACGGCGTCGTCGATGTTTTCCTTCTCCACTTCGGCAAGCAGGCTCATGACCGTGGGGTCAGCATCATACGGGCGTTGTTCGCGCAAGCCGCTCGGCACGTAGCAGCCGGTGACATTGCCACGCCAGCCGGCGGCCAGCTCGATCGCAGCGAGCAAGGCAGGGCTCCACGGGCCGGTAGAGGTTCCAAGCCCAAGCACGTCGTGAAAACGCTGCGTGGAACGCGCGTCGTGTGGTGCGCGGGAAACGGATACATCGTGCGATTCGTCGGCAAGCATGAGCGTTCTCCTGCAAATAGCCGTCGCCTATGTCACAGCGCCAGCGAATAGATCATCGTCTTGGGATCTTCGGGGTGCGGCTCGATCTTGAATCCAAGGAAATGCGCCAGCTCGCGCATGCCCTCATTGCTTACGTCATCCATCGAGAACATCCGGGTGAATTTTTGCTTGCGCGCCATATCGATCAGGTGCTGCATAAGCAGCACGGCGAGCCCACGGTGACGCCAGTCATCCGCCACCGTGACAGCACATTCACACTGCTTGCCGTCTTTGCTTGCCGAATAACGGCTGATGCCGACCTCGCGCAGATGTCCGTTATCGTGCGCCAAGGCCACAAAGGCCATGTCATGGACGTAATCCACATGCATCAGCTGATCGATTAACGCCTTGCTCGGCTCCTTGAAATCGCCGAGAAAGCGAAAGCGCCTGGCTTCGGGAGAGAGGCTGCGAATAAATGCTTCTTCCAAAGCCCGGTCGCTGGCGCGGAGCGGACGAACCAGCACGCGCGTACCGTCGCGCAGGGATTCGATCCAATGATCGCCTTCCAATGCGGTGACGGAAAAAGTGTCGGAAACGGGCGGTTGCTTGGTGGTCGGAGTCATGACGTGGACCTCGCAGGAATGGGCAATGTCGCAGGACGTGACGCATGTTTTAGCCACCTACGCCCCGGCGCCACTTGACCGCGATCAACTCCAACGGGAATCGCCATCGCCTGTCGATCGACATCATCTCGATTGATGCAGATCAATGCGGTGCGCAGAGAGGTACACGATCATGTTGCATAACCCTCAAGGTGACGCTTATGTTCGAGCTGCTCGTGAACGTCGAGAACATGCGCGATGACGATTCCGCCGTGCAGATGGGCATGGCGCTCGCAAGCCGGCACCACGCGTTCCTGACCGGACTTCATATCGTCGAGGTGGTGCCGTCGACGTTGGCGATCCCCGACGTCGTGCAGGTGTTGGAAAGCGAAGAGAAGGAAGCGAAGGAGCGTGAGGCGTGGTGGACGGAAATACGCAGCAGGCATGCTGTCGAGGGTGTATGGGAAGTCATCCGCGGTATCTATGTGCCGACGCTAGCGCGCCGCTCATGCATGGCTGACGTGACCGTGAGTCGCCTACCCAGCCGGGAGGATGGTCTGCCCGTAGGCATGGATGACATCACGCGTGTGCTGTTTTCATCGGCGTCGCCGATGTTGTTGGTGCCGCCTAAACGGGAAGTGCCACACCGGTTGGAACGCATCCTGGTGGCCTGGAACAGTACGCAGGAATCGATGCGCGCTTTGCGCGCGGCGTTGCCCTTTCTCCGCGAAGCGGAAATGGTGTGCCTCGTCGACGGTTCGCGCGACGAACTGCCCGGTCTCGCGCCACCGCCGTTGCCGGTCCGCGACTGGCTGAAACGACAGGGTGTCAGCCTGCAAACGGCACGCGACTTTCCTGCTTCCGCACATGTCGGTGAAGCCTTGCTCGGCCATGCCTATGCGATGCATGCAAACCTGTTGGTGATGGGCGCATGGGGACACTCGCGCATCGGCGAGCTGCTTCTGGGTGGTACGACGCGTCATGTGCTTGAGTACGCGCGGTTGCCAGTATTGCTTGCGCATTAGCCGGGCTGAATGCTTTCAACATTGACGCCCGCTCTTGCTCGCAAGAGCGGGCAGGGGCGAAGCCATCGCGTATGGAACGCAAACGGTGCAGGAAAACGGCTGCAACGCCCGCCTGGTCCGAAAGCACTCCCGGGCGTGCATGCGAGAAAGCGAATACACGAAAGATGCCTTACCGATCGATTGCCCGCTCGCCGGTCAGCGCCTGCGAGACCCGATGCATCAACTCGGCCAGCGCCGCCACGACATCATCCAGGCAGACGATGCCGGCAAGCTGCCCTTCGTCGTCGACGATCGGCACGCGTCGCACATGGCTGCCGAGCATGATGCTGATCAGTTCGTCGACAGTGGCATCGGCGCGGCAGGTGGCCAACGGCAGCGACTGAATGTCGCGCAAGGTTTTCTCCTGACCGTCGGTGTCGACCGTGTTGTCGGTTATCTGGCCGAGCAGGCGAATGGTGAGATCGCGGTCGGTCACGATGCCGGTAGGTACGGTGCCCGCTACGGTATTTTTCACCACCACCACGCAGCCCACATCATGCTGGCGCATGGTCGAGGCTGCCTCGTGGATGCCGCACAGTTCGTTCAACTGGATGACGCGGGATGTCCCGATATCGGCAGCGCGCATGACGATCTCCCATCGTGAAGACGCCGCCAATGCTAGGCAGCACCGGCACCTGCAAGCTTGACGCGCATCAAGCCCGGCGTACGCATCGGGCCGCCGTTACAAACCGTTACAAACGGTTGCCGGCGCGAACTACTGGCGTTACGCGCCACCCGTAGAGTGAACCCTGCAGTCGACGGAGGCTGCGTCTCGGGGAACGAACATGACAGCGCTAGCATCCGCCGTCCGCGCCGCACCTACCGCCAAGCCCTATGCTTCACTGGCACTGGCCCACACCGACGGCATGGGCATCGACATCGAAGCACTGCGCCAGCACGTCCCGGTACGCCGCTGCAAGCACGCCGCCGGCCAGGGTATTTACCACGCCGGCCAGCCGTTCCAGGCGATCTACCTGGTCCATGCCGGTTCGTACAAGACCTGCGAGCTGGCCGACGATGGTCGCGAGCAAGTCACCGGCTTCCGCATGCGCGGCGATCTGATCGGCGTAGAGTCGATCGGCCTGAAAACCTATTCCAGCGACGTAATTGCGCTGGAAGACAGCGAAGCCTGGGAACTTCCTTATCCGGCCGTCCTGCGCGCCTGCCTGCATCTGCCTGAACTGCAGTCGCACTTCACCGCCGCGCTGGCCGCGGAAATCCGTTGCGACCGGTCATGGATGCTGATGCTGGGGACCCTGGCCGCCGAGCGCCGCGTCGCCGCGTTTCTGCTTGACGTTGCCGCGCGGTACGCGCGGATGGGCTATAGCGCCAAGCATTTCATCTTGCGCATGAGCCGCATCGACATGGCCAGCTTCCTGGCCTTGAAACATGAAACGGTGAGCCGCGCTTTATCGCGACTGCATGACATGAACTACATCACCGTGCAGCGTCGTGAAGTGCAAGTGCTGAACGTGGAGGGCCTGCGCGCGATGGCAGGTTCCGGCGCGACGGTGAATTGAAACGTCGAGCGACGCAGGGCAAGCGGCGGGATAGCTGATATACCCCACGTTCCGCATAGCGGCGTCAGGATGAATCCCGGTCAAGCACGCGCCGGATCGAAATGCCCAGCTGCTCGCGCCGATAGGGCTTGCGCAGCAACTCAAACGTGCCGAAGGCGGACGTATCGATATCCAGCGAGGCGTATTCATAGCCCGACGTGAAGAGCACCGGCAGATGCGGATAGTGCTCACGCGCCTCGGCTGCCAATTCGAAGCCGGTCATGTCGTCGCCCAGGACGACGTCCGAAAACAGCAGATCGATGTTCGGATGCTGCGACAAGCATTCGAGTGCGGCTTTTCCGTTCGCCGCTTCGAACGGCACGTAGCCAAGCGAACGCAGGAATGCCACGGCCACACGCCGCACCTCCGCCTCGTCCTCCACCACCAGCACGGTTTCATGGCCTTTGCGTGAGATGGTTGCCGCCATCTCGTCATTGGCGGCATGGGCGGCGACAGGCAGGTATAACTCCACGCGCGTGCCGCGTCCTTCCTGGCTGTCGATATTCAGGTGGCCGCCGGATTGCTTCACAAAGCCGTAGACCATGCTGAGCCCGAGTCCGCTTCCCTTGCCCGGTCCCTTGGTGGAGAAAAAGGGTTCCAGCACATGAGCCAGCGTTTCCGGACGCATTCCCACGCCGGTATCCGATACGACAAAGACAACGTAGGCGCCCGGCGCGAGCCGGGCATCGCTGTTGCTGCTTGTTGCCTGATAAGGACGTGCCGTGATGGACAGGCGTCCGCCGCGCGGCATGGCGTCACGCGCATTCAGCGCAAGATTGATCAGCGCGGCTTCCAGCTCGCCCGGATCTGCAAAAACAGAGGGCACGTCGTTGGAGCATTCCGCCGTCACGGTGATGCGCTCGCCGAGCGTGCGCCCGAGCATGTCACTCAAATCCGCCAGCAGTTGCACCGAGCGTACCGCGCGCGGCAGCAGATGCTGGCGCCGCGAAAACGCCAGCAGTTTGCGAGTAAGCGCAGCACCGCGATCGACCGCGCGCGACGCGCTTTCCAGCGTTTCGCGGGTCGCGGGATCGCGTGGTGTTTCAGCCTCCAGCAATTGCAGGTTGCCGGAGATCACCGTGAGCAGATTGTTGAAATCGTGCGCGATGCCACCGGTAAGCTGGCCCAGCGCATCCAGGCGCTGCGCATGCGCGAGCTGTTCTTCGCTACGCCCGCGCTGAATGGATGCCGCCAGGATATTGGCGACCGATTGCAGGAATTGCAGCCGGTCCCGATCGAAGTTGCCGCGCTCGTGTGAAAGCGCAAGCAACAAGCCCATCGGCCCACGCCGGTCCGGCAGTGGCACGATGGCAGCATCGTCAAAGCCATCCGCCAAGCCTGGGCAGGCTTCGCGCAGGCCGCTGATCGCCATTCCCTGCAGCGGCGCCTGCACATCGGCCTCGGCAACCGCGTGGGGCGTCATGGCTTGCAAACTGGCGCGGGTCGACAAACAGTCGAGCATATCCTCGGACAGGCCGACCGATGCGGGAACGTGCAGGCCGGTCGCGTGATGCGGATCGATCAGTACGATCGCCGCCGCGGGAATGCCAAGCGTGAAAGTCACCAGGTCCGGTATCTCGCGGATGGCTTTTTCGTCATGCGTGGCTTCCAGCAGACGCCGGCTGATCTGCGCCACCGCTGCGTCGAAGCGCGCGCGCTCCAGGGCTTGCCGTGCGCGCTGTGTTTCGGAGATATCGCGAATCGAAGCGGCGTAAAGCGTGCCGACGGAGGCCGCGACCGGGCTGAGACCGATTTCTACCGGAAACGATTGCCCGTCTGCGCGCACGCCGGTCAGCTCGTAACCGGCACCCATCGGGCGCACGCGTGGATTGGACATGTAGTTCGTGCGGTGCGAGATATGCGCCTGCCGTACTGCTTCGGGCAGCAAGGCTTCCACCGGCATGCCGGTCAGCATGCCTTCGCCGTAGCCGAACAGGCGTTCCGCATGGGCGTTTGCCAATACGATCACGCCGCGCAGATCCACCACGATCATCGCATCGGGCGCGGTTTCGAACAGCGACCGGAACAGGCTGGCATCCGGTGCGTGCTTGGACAACATGTCGCCGCTCATACGCGTTGCACCTGCGGAGAGAAAAGATAGCCAGTGCCGCGGATCGACTTGATGCGCAGGGGTTGCGCAGGGTCGATTTCAATCTTGCGCCGCAGACGCCCGATCTGCACATCGATGGAACGATCGAACGGTCCGGCGTCGCGGCCGTGGATATGCGTCATCAACTGATCGCGGGTCAGCACCTGATTGGCGTGCTCCACCAGCACGCGCAGCAGCGCGAACTCGCCGCTGGTCAGCGCAATCGGTTCGCCCTGTGGACCTTGCAAGCTGTGCGAGGGCAGATCGAGCACATAACCATCGAAGGCAAATCGCCGGGACGGTTCGGATGGCGAAGGCGGCGTCTTGCCCGTTGGCACAGTACGGCGCAGCACGCTGCGTACGCGCGCCAGCAGTTCACGCAGGTCGAACGGCTTGGTGACGTAATCGTCTGCACCGAGTTCCAGTCCGACGACGCGATCCACCGATTCGCCGCGACCGGTGACGATGATGACCGGCCCATGCCAGTGCTCACGCAGGTGCCGGGTCAAGCTGAAACCATCCTCGCCGGGGAGCCCAAGGTCGAGCATGACCACGTTGATCGTCTCCGTGGCGAGGATGCGCCGCATCTCGATGCCATCGCCGGCAACGCTGACGCGGAAACCATGCGAACTGAAATAACGGTGGAGGATTCGGGCGATCTCGGCATCGTCGTCGACCACCAGCAGGTGCATCGGCTGGGTCGGCGGTGGCACAGAGCCCGGTGAGATAGCCATTAAGAAACCTCGTCCCCCGAATACGCGCATCCAGCAAACCTGGAAAGCATACGACAGCGTAGGGTGCCTTGCAGCAGATGGCGTGACGATTTAATTGATTTTTCTCAATCGCAGTGGCGCGACGGCTCTCTAGAGTCGGCGCATGGAAAACGTCGCCATCCAAGCAACTGATCTGACGAAATCGTTCGGCCAGGGCGACACCGCTACCTTGGCCGTGCGCGGTGCCTCGTTCGAAGCTCGCTATGGCGAAATGCTCCTTATCGTGGGGCCGTCCGGCAGTGGCAAAACGACGCTGCTCAGCATGATCTCCGGCATCCTGCGTCCCACCTCGGGCACGGTCATGGTCAAGGGCGCGAATCTCTGGGACATGAAAGCCGATGCGTTGGCCGATTTTCGATTGCGGACGATTGGTTTCGTTTTTCAGGACTATCACCTGTTTCCGCGCCTGACCACGGCCGAGAACGTCGCCATTCCGCTGGTGCTGCGCCGGGAGGCCTGGGATGAGGCCGTGGTCAAAGGCGAACAGGCGCTCGACATCGTCGGCCTGAAGAATCGCGCGAGCCTGCCACCGGTCAAGCTCAGTGGCGGTGAGCAACAACGCGTGGCGATTGCGCGTGCTTTGGTCGGCAATCCCGAATTGCTGATTTTCGACGAGCCCACGGCCTCGCTGGATGGCGATACCGGGCGCATGATCGTGCAGTTCGTGCGCGAACACGTGCTCAATGCCCAGCGCTGCATCCTGATCGTGACGCATGACGCGCGTATCTTCGAGTTCGCCGATCGCATCATGCACATGGAAGACGGGCGCGTGACCGACAACGCGAAGGCCGCCGCATGAAAAACCAGATCATTTTCGGCGTGGCGGCCCTGGGCGTGGTATTCGCCGTGATCAGCGCCTACCTCTACGGCATGCAGAAGCCGCCGCTTCCGCCGGTCTTCAATCCGCCGACCAATCCGTATGCAGGCGGCATCTACACGAACGGCATCGTGGAAAGCTTTCAGGGTAGCGGCGAGAACATTGCCATCTATCCGGATGTGTCAGGCCGCATCACACGCATTTATGCCCACGAAGGCGATCGCGTGACGGCCGGGCAACCGCTGGTGCTGGTCGACGACTCGGTGCAGCAGGCAGTGACGGCGCAGCAAAAGCACCAGGCCGAGGCCGCGTTTGCACAGTTGCAGGAGTTGCGTGCCGAACCGCGCAAGGAAACCCTGGATGTTGCCGCTGCACAGGTGAGGCAAGGAGAAGCCGCCGTACAAACCGCCAGCGACGCGTACGAGAAACAGCAGCACTCGTTCCGTATCGATCCGCGTTCGGTCAGCAAGGATGCCCTGGATAGCGCGCGCGACGCGCTGCAAGTGGCGCGTGCCAGCCTGGATTATGCGCGACGGCAATATGCGCTGACCAAGGCCGGCGCATGGGTGTACGACATCCACAATCAGGAAGCGCAATACAACGCGCTCGACCAGGCCTATCAATCCTCTTACGCGCTGCTGCAGAAGTTCACGCTGCGCGCACCGGCCGATGGCATCGTGCTCGCCATCAATGCGGCTTCGGGCAGCTATGTCTCGGCGCAAGGTACCTACGACGCTTATACGCAGGGCTACGATCCGGTCGTGGTCATGGGCGAGTCCCAGGGTTATCTGTCGGTGCGCTGCTTCATCGACGAGATCCTCGTTGGGCGCCTGCCTCCCGCCACTCGCATGCGCGCCGAGATGTCGCTGCGCGGCTCCAGCGTAAAAATTCCACTCGAATTCGTGCGTATCCAGCCCTATGTCACGCCAAAGATCGAATTGTCCGATCAGCGGCTTGAACGGGTGGACCTGCGCGTGCTGCCGGTGATCTTCCGTTTCAAGAAGCCGGCCGGCGTCGCCATCTATCCGGGGCAGCAGGTCGATGTCTACGTGGGCACGAAATAGCATCGCTGCCGCCGTGGCGGTGACGGCGCTGGCTGCATGCGCGGTGGGTCCGGATTTTCATCCTCCCGCCGCACCACCTGCAGCGCGTTACCTGCCAAAAAACGACTTGCCCGGCTATCTCAGCGCGATCGGGCAGACCCAGCATGTCGCCTTCGGCAGTGAACCGGACGCTGCGTGGTGGCATCGCTTCGGCTCGCCTGCGATCGATGCATTGGTGGCGGAAGCGGCGGCAGGCAATCCGAGCTTGCAGGCGGCACAGGCCAGCTTGCGTGAAAGCCAGGCCAGCCTGCGCGCAGGGCAGGGGATTTTCTTCCCCCAAGTGAGCGGCGGTGTCGATGCCGCACGCCAGCGTGTTTCGCCCGCGACCCTGGGTGCCCGCGGCCTCAGTGGCATAGGTGGCATTTTCAATGTCTTCACACTGAGCACGACCGTCAGCTATGTGCTGGATGCCTTTGGCGGCGAACGACGTACCGTCGAGGGCCTGCGCGCCCAAGTGGATGTGCAGCGCTACACCATGCAGGGCGCTTACCTCAGCTTGACCGGCAACGTCGTCAATACCGCCTTGGCACGACAAGCGTATGCAGACGAGATCGACATCGTGCATCAACTGATCTCGTTGCAGACACAGCAGCTTGACTTGGTGGATGCGCGCATACGCGGCGGATCGGAAGCGTATGCCGACCGCTTGAGCCTGAGCAGCGCGCGCGCGTCCGATATCGCGTTGCTGGCATCGCTGGCATTGAAGCGCGATCAAGCCGACCACCTGCTGCATACCTTGCTGGGCAAAACACCCGGCGAAACACGACTGCCGGACATAACGTTCGTCAGCCTGCACCTGCCCGCGAGCTTGCCGGTCAGCCTGCCTTCCGATCTGGTGCGCCAGCGCCCGGATATCCTGGTAGCGGAAGCACAGCTGCATCAGGCCAGCGCGGCTATCGGCGTAGCGACCGCTGCCTTGTTTCCGAGCATTACGCTTGGCGGCGACTATGGTGCCGCCGCCAACACCACCGGTGCCCTGGGCCAGGACAAGAATCGCTTCTGGAGCACCGACGCCAGCATTCAGTCACCCCTATTCCAGGGCGGTTCGCGCTGGTTCAATCGCAAGGCGTCGATCGAGGCGTACAAGGCGGCGCTGGCCAGTTACCACGGCGTGGTGCTGTCCGCATTCCAGCAGGTCGCCGATGTGCTCAAGGCGCTGCAGCACGATGCCGAGGCGCTGCAAGCCAACGATGAAGCGCGCCGCGACGCCAGCGAAGCCCTGCATCTGATACAGGCCAACTACGCCGCCGGTCTGGCCAATTACGTCGATGTACTGACCGCGGATGCGCAATACCGGCAATCCGAGATCGCCTATGTGCAGGCTTTGGTGCAGCGCTATCAGGACACCGTCGCGCTGTATGTGGCGGTGGGCGGCGGCTGGTGGCGCGAGCCCAACGGAGACAGCGCATCGCCCGTCGCCGAGCGGCCGGTGCAGGCGGAGCGACGTCCATGAGTTACGCGGGCATTCTCAAGCTGGCCTACAAGCTGTTGGTGAATGATCGCGGCAAATTTTCCGCGCTACTGCTCGGCATTACCTTCGCCGTATTCCTGATGGTACAGATGACCTCGCTATTTGCGGGCGTGCTCGCGCGCTCGGCTTCCACCGTCACCAATGTCGGCGCGACGCTATGGATCATGGATCCTGCCGTGCAGACCGTAGCCAGCAGCATTCCCATGCCGGATTATTTATTGGATGCAGTGCGCAGCATGCGTGGCGTGCGCTATGCCGTGCCGCTTTACTCGGGCGGCGCGCAGGTCAAATTGAAGGACGGTACATACCAGGCCGTGACCGTGATGGGGCTGGACGATACCAGCCTGCTCGGCCGGCCTCCCCTGGAAAAAGGCGACATCCAGGACATCTACGCGGAGAACGCCTTCATCGTGGTGGACGATGCCGAGTACGGCAAGCTGGAAAATCCGGCCATCGGCACCGAGTTCGAGCTTAATGACCATCGCGGGGTGATCGTGGGCATTGCCAAGGTCAATGCTTTCGGGCTGTTTGGCATCCCCACGCTCTACACCACCTACCAGCGCGCCATCGAATACATCCCCAATCCGCGTTTCACGACCTCCTACATTCTGGCTGAACCGACCGACCTTGCCGCGATTCCCTCGATCAAGCGAGAGGTTGCGGCCCTGGGTTATCGCGCGGAAACCCAGGATGAGTTCAAGCAGCGCATCGCCAGCTTCTACAAGTACCAGACTGGCATCGGCACCAACATCATGCTGATGACGATCATCAGCTTCATTGTCGGCTTGTCGATCTCCGCGCAGACCTTCTACACCTTCGTGCTGGAAAACCTGGATAAATTCGGCGCGCTGAAGGCGATCGGCGCCAAGAGCTACGAATTGACCTACATGATCCTGTTCCAGGTCACTTTCACCGGCCTCACCGGCTATGGCCTGGGCACTGGCTTATGTGCGTTGATGATCAGCGTGGCGCGTGTCCGTCTGCCGGATTACGCCGCGCAGATCACCATGACCAATCTCGGGCTGGCGTTGATCATGGTGATCCTCATCGCCGCCGTATCCGGCTACATCAGCATCCGCAAAGTGCTTCGCGTGGAGCCGTTCGACATCTTTCGCGGCTAGGTGCTCAGTCCCGGCATTTGCGCGGCACCCCGCCCGCGTTCTGCTTGACCTGCGTCAACGCGTCGGCTGGCCGGCCGTGACAACGTGAAGCTCTGGCCGTCGGAGTGTTTTTGTCAGCCCGTGACTTTCCCGCTGCCGTCATCGATCAGCTTGCGTGGCAGCGCCGGGGTACGACGGTCTGGAGAAGTGATTTGCCTGCGCAGCCGTTTGCGCGGGCCCGGCATCACGTCGATGAGGGCGTGATGATTCGCCGCAAGGACACGCATGCATGAGGAAACCGTTATGACCATCCAATCCGATCTTCCCTTCGAGTTGTACAAAGCCAATCTGCAATTTGCCCTGCGGACCAACAAGCTACTGAAAGAGTGCGGCCAGCGCTGGCTCGATGCCTGCGAGCACGCGGTCGACGAGAGCGTGTCCGAAACGCAGCAGGAGATCGACAAGCTGTCGCTCGGCGATGACTGGCAGTCGCTGGCGGCGATTCCTGGCGACACCGTGCTGCGGCTGCTGCAGCAACGCGTGGGCGACACCCAATTGGCTGCGCAAGCAGCTGTCACCAATCAGACCAAATTCCTGACGGGTTTGCAGGATGCATTCCTGCTGTGGCAGCGCGAAACCAGCAAAGCCATGGGTGGCCTGGAAAACACGAAGCCGTTTAATGTGATGCTCGGCGACTTCTTCAAACTGTTCAATAACAGTGGGACGGGACCCAGTCATGGCCAATGAGCGCGTCGCCTTGGTGACGGGTGGCATGGGCGGCATCGGCGCAGCGATTGCCAGGGCTTTGCATGACGCGAACCATAGCGTGCTCGTCACGCATTCGCCCTGCAACCATCACGTCGAGGCGTGGCTGCAGGAACAGCAGGAGCAAGGCTATCGCTTCAACGCCTATGCGGCGGATGTCGCCGACTTTTCATCCTGCGAGCGGATGGCCGACGCCATCGCCAAGGACGGCTACCAGGTCGACGTGCTGATCAACAACGCCGGCATCACGCGTGACACGCGACTGGTGAAGATGAGCCGGGATGACTGGGAAGTGGTCTTGCATACCAACCTCGACTCCATGTTCAACATCACCAGGCAATTCTGCGACGGCATGATTCAGCGTGGCTGGGGACGCATCGTCAATATCAGTTCGATCAATGGCACCAAGGGCCAGTTCGGGCAGTGCAATTACTCGGCGAGCAAGGCGGGTGTTCATGGCTTTACCGAATCGTTGGCGCTCGAAGTGGCGCGCCACGGCATCACGGTGAACACCGTATCCCCCGGCTACATCGATACGCACATGCTGGCGGCCGTGCCCAAGGAAGTGCTGGCGTCGAAGATCATTCCGCTCATTCCAGTGGGGCGCCTGGGGCATCCGGATGAAGTCGCCGCACTGGTGGCTTTCATCTGCAGCGATGCCGCGGCGTACATGACCGGCAGCAACGTCGCCATGAATGGCGGCCAGCATATGTATTGAACGCATGAACGACACAACCCCCCGCGCGCAGACCGTCTGCATCGAGAACCACACCTTCGACGACATCGCTGTCGGCGATAGCGCGCGCATGCAGCGCACGCTGACGGATCGGGATGTGGAACTATTTTCGGCGTTATCCGGATCCGCCGATCTGCTGGATGCCGCTCCCGGCGACACTGTGCCCGATCACCAACTGGCCATGCATGGCATGTGGAGCAGTTCCCTGATCGCCACCGTGCTTGCCACCCAGCTACCGGGACCGGGCACCATCTATCTCGCTCAGGATCTGCACTTTCATGCGCCAGTGAATGTGGGCGACACGGTGGAAGTGATCGTCACGGCGGTCGAGAAGGATCCACGCCGGCATCGCATTAGCTTCCACTGCTGCGCACGCAATCAGTATGGCGTGGACGTGGTGCTTGGCACGGCCACGGTGCAGGCGTCGACCGAAAAAATCCGCTGCCAGCCCATGGACGTGCCGGATATTCGCATTGCCGACCATCACCGGTTCAAGGCCTTGTTCGCGCGGGTGAAAGGCAAGCCGGCCATCCCTGCAGCCATCGCGCATCCCTGCGATGAGAATGCGATAGCGGGAGCCGTCGAAGCTGCAAGAGCAGGTCTGATCGAGCCGATATTTGTCGGGCCGTCCGCCAAGATCAAGGCAGCGGCCGAGCGCGCCGGCGTCGATATCACGGCGTACCGGGTCATCGATGCGCCGCACAGCCATGCGGCCGCTGCTCAAGCCGTCGCGCTGATCAAGCAAGGCGACGCCCAGCTGCTGATGAAAGGGTCGCTGCATACCGACGAACTGATGCATGCCGTACTGGCCGAAGATGGCCTGCGCACGGATCGAAGGCTGAGCCACGTATACCTGATGGACGTACCGGACTACGCGCGGTGGCTGCTGGTGACCGATGCCGCCATCCATATCGCGCCGACCTTGTCGGAAAAACGCGACATCATCCAGAACGCGATCGATCTCGCCCATGTCCTCGGCATTGGCGTACCGAAAGTAGCGGTGCTCTCGGCAGTGGAAACCGTCAATCCAGCGATCCCTTCCACCGTGGACGCCGCAGCCTTATGCAAGATGGCCGAACGCGGACAGATCACCGGTGGCATCGTGGATGGACCGCTGGCTTTCGATAATGCCGTCAGCGTGCTTGCCGCGCGTGAGAAGGGTATTGCGTCAGACGTGGCCGGTATCGCCGACATCCTGGTCGTGCCGGACCTGGAATCGGGCAACATGCTCGCCAAGCAGCTGACCTTTCTCGGCGGCGCCGATGCAGCCGGCGTGGTGATGGGTGCGCAGGTGCCGATCATCCTCACCAGCCGTGCCGATACACCGCGCGTGCGGTTGGCATCCTGCGCCGTCGGCGTATTGCTGGCGCAGGTTGCCCATGCCCCATTGGCGAAGGGGGCCTGAGCATGTCCAAGGCACTGCCGGCGCTCAATACCGGTTCCTCGTACAGCACGTTCGCGTCGCCTGCGCAGGATGACCCGTCGCTGCGCGTGATGCCGTGCGGATTCATCGAAAACATGGGCGCAGTGACTCGCTCTACCGCGCGCGCTTCCGGCGACAGCACGCTCAAAACATACGCATCATCGCGCACCCGCGTCATGGCTACCGATGAAGAAGCCACGATCGCCGCACACACAACGCAAGCGTGGCGACACCTCACGCAGCCACCCACGGTGGAATAACCGCTGCATACCGATCAGGAGACCATCCATGAGCATCTCGCCCTACGACTTCGACACCCAGTTCGCACCCTTTGAGGCTTTTGCGCCTTGCGGCCCGGTAGCGCCGTTTGCCTTCTTCGCCATGTTGGCTGCACCCGCGCAATGGTGGATGAGCACCGCGTTCAACATGTATGGCGCGCTATCCGAAGCGATGATCACATCGATGGTGTATCCCTTTGCGTTCTCGCCCTACGTGCAAGAGCCGCACGCGACAGCTTCATCCGAAGCGCCGCTGCCGCCGAAGGGGAAAACCGCCTTGGCGTCCTAGCAAAAAGCATCACCGTCGAAACGCGGAGTCTGCGTTGGCATCGTCTAGCCGACGTGAAGAGACATGGTCCCGTGTGAATGATCCATATGCAGTCATATCCAATAACCTGGACGTGGGTTTTGCCTGATACATTCCGTTTCCCGGTAGGTGACCTACCATCAGCCTCACCCCTCGTTAGGGGATGATCTCTATGACAACCACTGTGACCGTTAATGCAGCGGCTGCCTCAATGGCAAACCAGCACCGGTACGGGTGATTTGAGAATGACCTTGTGGGTTTCGCTCCCCATCAGGACACGGGTGAGGCCTTCCCAGCTGTGCGCCGCCATCACGATGACATCGCAGTGGTGTTCTTCCGCGGCCTGTACGATGGCCCGGTAGGGTTGGGTGCCGGAGAGCAGCAATCGTTCGAATGGAACCTGGGCGGCGTCCGCTATGGCGCGTGCATCTTCCAGATAGCGTTCGGCGTAGCGAGTGGCTTCCTTGGTGTAGTCGAAATCCATCGACATCATGATTTCGCCGACGTAGGCAAGGCTTTGTATCGGCGGGATGACGTGCAGGGCCAGGACACTGGCGCCACAGGTCTTGGCCAGTTCGACGCCCAACCGTATCGCCCGCAACGACAGTTCCGAACCATCGGTGGGCAGAAGAATGTGTTTGAACATAAAACCCCCTGGCAGGCCGGGAAACGGGAACAGCAGATGGCAGTGATGGTGGGGGAGCGGTGCCGCCGGTGTATTGAGCCAGGTCAAGTCGGCGGCCATGTTCGGCGCGATGATGCGCTACTCCTGCGGAGGCCTCGGGCATGTATGCGATGGTGCTGGACAAAATCGGCGAGCCGCTGTCTCTGCAACAGCGGCCCGATCCGCTGCCGGGCGGCGGCGAAGTGCGGCTGAAAGTCGAAGCCTGTGGTGTTTGCCGTACCGATTTGCACGTGGTCGACGGCGAGCTTCCCGGCATCGTCACGCCTGTGATCCCAGGCCATGAATGCGTAGGCATTATCGATGCGATCGGGCCGGGCGTAACCGGCGTGCAGGTTGGCGAGCGCATGGGTGTGCCGTGGCTGGGCGGTACCTGCGGGCATTGCGATTACTGCCATGCCGATCGGGAGAATTTGTGTGACGCACCCGAATTCACCGGCTACACGCGACCCGGCGGCTATGCCAGCCATATCGTGGCGCGGGCGGATTACTGCATCCGCCTGCCGGCCGATGCAGAGCCGGTCGCGCTGGCGCCGCTGCTCTGCGCCGGCTTGATCGGCTGGCGCTGTCTGAAGAAAGCGGGTACCGGACAGCATCTCGGTTTGTATGGCTTCGGCGCGGCGGCGCACATCATCACGCAGGTGGCACGCGCGCAGCAGCGCAGCGTGTACGCCTTTACGCGACCCGGTGACGAGGCGGCGCAGGCATTCGCACGTTCGCTGGGCGTGACATGGGCAGGGTCGTCGGAAGAGCCGCCGCCTGTACCGCTGGACGCCGCTATCTTGTTCGCACCGATCGGCGCATTGGTGCCGCAGGCACTGCGTGCGGTGAAGAAAGGCGGCCGTGTGGTGTGCGGCGGCATCCACATGTCCGATATCCCTTCCTTTCCCTATCGCTGGCTGTGGGAAGAGCGCGAGGTGGTATCCGTCGCCAATCTCACGCGTGCCGATGCGCGGGAATTTTTTGGAGGTGGCATCTATAAAGGTGTGCATACGTCAACACAGCGCTATCCGCTGGAGCGGGCGAATGAGGCGTTGGACGATTTGCGCACGGGACGTTTGACTGGCGCAGCGGTGTTGACGCCGTAGCGGTCCCGCTCGCCATTGATTACAAAAGTCCGGTTCGTCTCTGGCGTGACAGATCTGGAAGAACTGGTCCTCGCACCCGTGGCCGCGGCGACGGGCGCGAGGATTTGATGCTTTCGATGGTGAGCGAATGGACGTCCGCTTTGTCCATTCTTCGTTGGCTTGCACAAGGGCGAGCCATGGAGGACATGCGTGCCGGATTCAGAACCTGTATCCGGCACTCAAGCCATAAACGAACGGATCAACGGTGGCCTTGCCGACCTTGACGCCGTTGACGCTTACATCACCACGGATCTGGATCCAGCGGATGTCGGCAGTGATCAGCCACTTGCGCGACAACTGGTAGTCGATGCCGGCATGCGCCGCGGCGCCCCAGCTGTTGTCGATGTGCACATGCGCGCCCTGCAGGATGCCTTCACCGCGCGTGCTGAAGAAGCGCGTGTAATTGAAACCGGCGCCGACAAACGGCGAAATCGTTTCACCGGCGAGGAAGTGATAGTTGATGCCGAAAGTAGGCGGCAGTTGCTTGGTGGTGGCGGCCTTCTGTCCATCCAGGCGTATCTCATGCCGGAATGGCACCGCCGCCAGCGCATCGATGCCGATGTTGGGAGTGAGCATGTATTCGATGCTGACAGTCGGACGGACGTTGTTGCTGATGCTGGATTTCATCCCGGCGAGGTGACCGCTATCGGATTTGGGGGCGACGACATGTGCGCCGAAGCGCACGACCCAGTTGTCGTTGTCGGCATCGTTGTCGGCGGCGTGCGCCATCGGGGCCATGGCCAGCACAAGGGCGATAGAGAGAGGGAGCAGCGTTTTCATGGTGTTCTCCTTTTTATGAATAACGCCGCGCATCTTCCGGGCAGGCTGCGCTTGGCACTTGATGCAGATCAGTTTCGTGCGGGGGCGGTGCAGGGGTGCGTCGTTGTGCCGCCATCGCGCTGCGCGCAGGGTCGCAGCGGGCGAGCACCGCCGCCTGAGTTGATCGAGATCAAGTGCATGGCGTGCGGCGTGCAAAAAAATACCGGCGTCTCACCCCCTTCGGGATGCCCCCATGCACGACATCACGGTTGTCGATCTATCCAGGCTGCAGTTCGCCTTGACGGCGCTGTACCACTTTCTGTTTGTTCCCCTGACGCTGGGGCTTTCGTTTCTGCTGGCGGCGATGGAGACCGTCTACGTCACTACAGGTAACGAGATCTACAAGCGCATGACCCAGTTCTGGGGCAAGTTGTTCCTGATCAATTTTGCGCTAGGTGTCGCTACCGGCCTCACCATGGAGTTTGAGTTCGGTACCAATTGGTCGTTCTACTCCAGCTTCGTCGGCGACATTTTTGGCGCACCGCTGGCCATCGAGGGATTGATGGCGTTTTTCCTCGAATCCACCTTCGTCGGCCTGATGGCGTTCGGCTGGGATCGCCTGCGTCCTGGCCAGCATCTGGCGGTGACGTATCTGGTGGCGCTGGGTTCCAACTTGTCGGCACTGTGGATTCTGGTTGCCAATAGCTTCATGCAGAACCCGCAAGGCGCGCATTTCAATCCGACCACCATGCGTATGGAGCTGAGCAGCTTCACCGATCTGATCTTCAGCCACGATGCGCAGGCGAAGTTCGTGCACACCAGCATCGCCGGTTACGTCACGGCGGCGGTGTTCGTCGCGGGTGTCAGTGCGTGGTATCTGCTGAAAGGGCGCAATACCGAACTGGCGCGGCGCTCGTTCCGCATGGCGGTGTTGTTCGGCGTGTTGTCGACGGCGGGCGTGATTACGCTGGGCGATGCGCTGGGCTTTATCGGCGGGCAGGCGCAACCGACCAAGCTCGCTGCCATGGAAGGCTTGTGGAAGACAGAGGCGGGTCCGATGCCGTTCAATCTGGTGGCCTTTCCGTCGCAATCGACGCAGACCAATCTGGGCGAGGTGCAGATTCCCTATGCCTTGTCCTTGCTGGTAACGCATTCTGTCGACGGCAGCGTGCCGGGTATCGACCAGTTGGAGCGCGATGCCACGACGCGCATCCGTGACGGTATTCCGGCGGTCGCCGCGCTGCAGACGCTTTCGGCGCATCCCGGCGATCAGGCCGCGCTGGAACAATTCCACGCGCATGAGAGCGACCTGGGCTACGGATTCCTGGTGCAACGCTATGCGCCGGACGTCAACACGGCGACAGATCAGCAAGTCAGCGAAGCGGCGAAGGATTCCATTCCGCAGGTCGCGCCGATGTTCTGGTCGTTCCGCGCGATGGTGGCGATGGGCCTCGCCATGCTCGCCTTTTTCGTGCTGGCGACGATCTTGACCATGCGCAACACGGTGCAGAACCATCCCGGGTTTCTCAAGCTGGCGGTATGCATGATCCCGATACCGTTCCTCGCCTGCGAAACGGGCTGGCTGGTGGCGGAACTCGGCCGGCAGCCGTGGACGGTCTACGGCGTGCTGCCTACCTGGATGTCCGCATCCACGCACAGCGTGGCCTACATGATCTTTTCGCTGATCGGCTTCGTCACCTTGTACACGGTATTCATCGTGGTGGAGATGTACTTGATGGTGCGCGCGATCCGCATCGGTCCATCGGGCACGGAATACGCGGCGGACATCAACCCGATACAACCTACCGTGCAACCCGGCCGGTATAGCCAGGCGGAGATCTGAACATGACGACGTATGCCGTACTTCAATGCACGTGGTGGTTGTTGCTGGGCGTGCTGCTTATCGGGCTGGCCGTGATGGTCGGCATGGACATGGGCGTGGGCACCATCCTGCGTTACGTCGGCCGCACCGATGTGGAACGCCGCGTGGCGCTCAATGTGATCGGGCCGCACTGGGACGGCAACCAGGTGTGGTTCATTCTCGGCGGCGGCGCAGTGTTTGCGGCGTTTCCATTGATTTACGCTACGGCGTTTTCGGGCTTCTACGTGGTGATGCTCTTGCTGCTGTGGAGCATGATCATGCGTCCGCTCGGTTTCGAATACCGTAGCAAGCTGTCATCTCCCGCGTGGCGCAACACCTGGGACTGGGCCTTGTTCATCAGCGGCTTCGTGCCGATGGTGGTGTTCGGTGCGGCCTTCGGCAATCTGTTCCTGGGCGTGCCGTTCCATTTCAACTGGAACCTCACCTCGACCTACACCGGTTCATTCCTCGCCTTGCTGAATCCCTTTGCGGTGTTGTGCGGCGTGCTGTCGGCGACGATGTCGGTGCTGATGGGCGCGATTACCGTGATGAACGGTGCAACCGATGCGATCTATCACCGTGCGCGTTCGCTTGCCCGCGTCGCAGCGGTGCTTGCCATCGTGTTGTTTGCTTGCGGCGGCGTGTGGGTAAGCCATCTGCATGCTTACGTGCTGACACAAGCACCTACGGCGGGCACGGCACAGACGCCCTTGCAACAAACTGTCGCGACGGATGGCCATTGGCTGGCGCACTTCCATCAACATCCGGTGCTGTGGCTGATTCCCTTGCTGGGTTTTGCCGGCATGCTGGGCGCATGGCTGGCAGCGGGTGCACATCGCTCGCATCTGGCGTGGTGGCTGGGCGCGGTAGCGTGGATCGGCGTGATCGGCACGGCGGGCACGGCACTGTTTCCTTTCCTGCTGCCATCCAGCAGTGAGCCCTCGCAGAGTCTTACTGTCTGGAACGCCAGCTCCAGCCAGCTCACCTTGACTTGGATGCTCGGCTTCGCGCTGGTCTTCGTGCCCTTGATTATCTGGTACACGAGCTGGGCGTTCTACGTGATGCGCGGCAAGGTCGAGGCGAAGCACATCGCCACCGATGAACATGCTTATTAAGGAGACGCCATGAAGACCGCCTTGTTGTTCGTGCTTTACATGCTGATCGCGGTGGTGGTGATCCTGCTCGCCATCATTCTGGGCGATACCGGCGCCTGGTATTTCGCCTGGCTGGTCGGCACGACCATGATCGTGCTGATCGCTGCCGCGGGTGGCGTGCTGCTGGATACGCAAGACCGGCACGCCGCGCGCAAGGCCGGAAAATAGAGCGGCCCAGGCGCATTTATGTCCAAGGCTGCCGAATCATCCCAGCAAGCACCGCGCCGATGGCTGCATGAGCAGCTTCGGCCAGTGCGACGTTATGTGACGCAAGGGATCGCGGCCGGTACGGCGCAATCGCTCTTGATGTGCCTGGCAGCCTGGCTGATTGCCGTCGTATTGAGCCGGGCGATCTTCGACCATGCAAGCTGGCAGCAGCTATGGCCGCTGGTTGCACTGGTACCGCTGCTTGGCCTCGCGCGCGCGGGGCTGGTGCTGGCGCAACGACGCGCGACATTTGAAGCCGGCGCTGCGGTGAGTGCGCGCGTGCAGGATGCGCTGGAGCAACGCATGCGCGAGCGGGGTCCGTCGTGGACATCGAGCCAATCCAGCGGCGATACGGTGACGCGGCTGGTCGATGGCGTGGACTTGTTGATTCCGTATTACGCGGGCTATCTGCCGCAAGCCGCGCTGGCGGTGGCGATACCCGCCGTCGTGCTGGTGGCCGTGACCTTCGCCGATCCATGGTCGGCGCTGGTGTTGCTGATCGCCGCGCCGTTGCTGCCGATATTCATGGTGCTTGCCGGCAAGGCCGCCGAACAGGCGAGCCAGCGCCGCTGGTTGCGATTGCGCCGCATGGGTGCGCAATTCATGGATGCGCTGGCGGGCCTGACCACCTTGCGGCTGTTTCGTGCCGCGGAACGCGAGGCGCGTTCGCTGGCCGATACCGGTGAAGCGTACCGTCGCGAAACGATGGCGGTCTTGCGCATCGCCTTTCTCTCGGCACTGGTGCTCGAATTTTTCGCGACCGTCAGCATCGCCGTCTTGGCGGTGCTGATCGGCTTTCGGCTGCTGTGGGGAAAGATGGCGTTCGAGCAAGGCTTGTTCGTGTTATTGCTTGCTCCGGAGTTTTTTCTACCCTTGCGTGCGCTCGGCACGCAACGGCATCGGCGCATGGATGCCATGGCGGCTGCGACGGACGTGATGGCCTTGCTTGCTGCACCGAGCCCTCAGGCAGAGCCGGTGCCGGTCAAGCGCGCGATCCATACTGAGCGTGTAAGCATCGCTTTCGAGCATGTCGGCTTCGACTACGAAGCAGGACGCAGCGTGTTGCGCGATGTCGACTTGTCTATCGAAGCCGGTGCGCGCCTGACCCTGGTCGGTGCTACCGGCAGCGGCAAAAGTACCTTGCTGGCCTTGCTAATGGGCTTTGCCATGCCGGGCAGCGGGCGCATCATCATTCAAGGCGAGGATTTGGCCGCGTTGGATCTGGATGCGTGGCGCCGTCATATCGCCTGGGTGCCGCAGCGCGCGCATATTTTCCACGGCAGCTTGCGCGACAACCTGCTGATCGCGGCGCCGGCTGCCAGTCGGGTGGAGCTGGAACGCGCGCTATGGGCAACCGGCTTGGCCGAGGTTGCGGCAAGGCTGCCGCACGGGCTGGATACGCCGCTCGGCGAACGCGGGCTGGGGCTTTCCGGCGGCGAGCGGCAACGCGTGGCGCTGGCGCGTGCATGGCTGCGGCGCGCACCGCTGCTATTGCTCGATGAGCCGTGGCAGCATCTGGATGAAGCCAGTGCCGCACGGCTTGAATCGATGCTGCGGCAGCGCGCGCAGACATGCACGGTGCTGCGCATCGCGCATCGCCTGCAGACGCTTGCCGACGACGAAGACGTAGCTGTGCTGTCGGAAGGCCGGATTGTCGAAACAGGCCGCGTCGGCGCACTGCGTACCGGCAACAGCGTGTTTGCCCGTTTATCTGCGCAGGATGAAGCCGCATGAAACGCGCTCGCTGCCCGCAGGCCAGGGACCGTACCCGAATCGCGTGGCGCCGACTGACGGCGATCATCACGCGCGATGACCGTCGCTGGTTGATCGCGGGAAGCCTGCTGGCCTTGCTCAGTGCTGCCAGTGGGATCGGATTGCTTGCCGTAGCGGGGCATTTCATTGCGGCCATGGCCTTGGCCGGAGCGGGCGGTCTCGCCATCAATTACTACACGCCTGCCGCGTTGATAAGGCTGTTCGCGATTCTGCGCACCGGTGGCCGTTATGCAGAACGCCTGGCGACGCACGCGGCGACGCTGCGCGTGCTTGCCCGGTTGCGGGTGTGGATATTCGCCAAGCTGATTCCGCTGTCGCCGATCCAGCTGCAATCGCTTCGCAGTGCCGAGCTGTTCTCGCGCCTGCGCGCGGACGTGGACGCGCTGGAACACGCTTATCTGGGCGTCGTCGTACCCATCGTGGTGGCATGCGGCGCGGCCGGCCTGGTGTGCACCATCGTGCTGTTTTATCTGCCGTGGTTGGCGCTGATGCTGGCCTGCGTGTTGGTGGTCATCGGCGTGCTATGGCCGGTGTGGCTGCATCGGCGTGGCGACGTGGCGGCATCTGCTACGGTCGAAACGGCAGAAACCCTGCGCGGGCTGGCGACGGATGGTTTTCAAGGCCGCGCCGAACTCGCACTGTATGGTGCGGAAGCCGCGCATGCGCAACGCATCGCTTCCTGTGCACGGCGCCGGCGTGAAGCGCAGCGCAGTGTTGATGGTCTGCAAGCATGGGGTGGGGCAGGCGTGTTGCTGGCCATGCAGATCACCCTTGCACTGGTATTCCTCGCCGGCATCCCCGCGTTGCACGAGGGCATGCTCGCTGCACCGGATCTGGTGATGTTGACCATGCTGGCCATGGCGGTGTTCGAAACCATCGGCCCGCTCCCCGACGCACTGGCGCAATGGGGCGCGACACGCCGGGCTGCCGAGCGCGTGCTGGCCTTGGCCGGCATGCAGCCGCTGATCCGTGATCCCGCAGCGTTGGCGCTTCCGCCATCGAGCGTGAATGTGTCGATCCGCCAACTGCGCCTGCGTTACAACGACGAAGCGCCATGGGTGCTGAAAGACCTCGACCTGGATCTGCCGGCCGGACGTCGCATCGCATGGCTGGGGGCGTCCGGCGCAGGCAAGACTTCCCTGGTCGCCGCACTGTTGCGATGGGTCGACTATGAGGGTTCCATCCTGCTCGATGGCAAACCGCTCGGCGCTTATCGCACGGACGATGTGCGCGCCTGCTTCGCCGTCGCCGAACAGCAACCCTACCTGTTCGACGCAAGCCTGCGCGACAACCTCTGCCTGGGCCGACCGGATGCGACCGACGCACGACTGCGCCACGCCATCGACGTCGCGCAACTGTCCGCATTCGTCGCCGCGCTACCGCAAGGCCTCGATACGCCGCTCGGCGAAAACGGCATGTGTATTTCCGGCGGCGAAGTCCGTCGCATCGCCATCGCACGCGCCCTGCTATGCGATGCACCCGTGCTGATTCTGGACGAACCTACCGAAGGCCTGGACGCCGCCACCGCCGATGCATTGTTACGTGCCCTGCGCAAGGAAACCGCGGGACGCAGCGTGATCCTGATTACCCATCGCCAACGCGATTTGCGATTGCAGGTGGATGAGGTGTTCCAGTTGGAAGGCGGGCATCTGTCGCGCGTATCCACCAATGCGCTTCGCCCTGAAAAAACGCTTGCCGAGGGGCCGGTGCTGACATCGATAGCTTAGTTTGCTTCTGTGAGCAGCGTGGTCTGGATGTCTGTGATTTGAGCAGACACCCCATAGGGCTGCACCTATGCAGTGGCAATCTTCTTCTATTACCTGGGCCGGGTGCGCGAGGTTGCGGTCCATGGTCCATTGCTCGCGTCGGCATACGCACATTTTTAAGACTCATCCAGTTGTCCCTGATGATGGCCTTATAAAAAATCGGCCCGTCTATGCAGAGGCGGCAAGGCATTGGAACGTACAAAGACGGACTGGCTCGCAAAACTATCGCTGTGGATGTCCGGTTTCGAAATAATCGCAGCCCCGGTGGCCGTTATGTGGAACCACCACGTCACGCATGCAGGAGGATGGGAAGATCTGGCGCGCGGCATCATAGATCTCCTCATTTGGATGGGGGTAATGCTCTGCTCACTCCTATTCGGTGCCATCGCATTCGTCCGACGAGTGAAATGCCGGAACACAGCCAGCATCAATCTGCGACAGGCCACCTGGGCCTGCATCCTTCATGGCGCTGTGCTCATCGTGGGGTTGGCAATGCTCTGGCCGATTTTCGCCAATGATGGATAGACCGCCGAGATACCCAACTATTTGCCGGCATAGTTTAATTCCTGCAGCCTGCGCAGATGCCGGACGACAGGTTCGTTATCTGGCCGACATCTTTAAGTTGATCCTGCCTACCGCTATCGGATATCAGACCTTGCAGGCGCGGACCTCACCTGTGCGAGGCGGCATCCGCTGCCCTATAACCCGGCGAAGCCTCATCGCAGCGCAGGGTGCGGTCTAGAGCGACGATAGCAGCGGTAGCCCGGTGGCGGGATCGAGATGTTTCAGCCTACTCATGCGCTCGATCAATTCTTCAGGCGGCTTGGGCGGTATGTGCGCCTTTTGCTCTTTCTCCCACTTGAAGGTGCCATCCCATGCCGGCAGCGGCGCAGGCGGCAGCGGCACGATCTTGTCGATGTCGGGCACCTTGGGATTGCGGCCATCGTTGCGGTCGAGGAATTCGCCAATCAGGTGGTAACGCCGGGAGCGTTCGGGATCGTTGGGAAGTGCAAGATAATAGAGCTGGTCAGAGGGAGGTCTTAACCTGTCTGCTGGTGCTGGTGGCAAGAAAGCATTTTCAAGTACAAACGCGGATTGGCTATCTCCTGATTTGACGCCTTCCTGAAAGGCCTTGGTAGCATCAGCGTAATGACCTTCATCTTGAAGATAGCCGCCTAAATCAAGTGCTGCTTTGCTATATCCCTGTTGTGTTGCACATTGGTACATTTGGCGTGCAATACCGGGAGCCATGTTCCACGGCGATAGCAGGTCCGCTACATAGTATTGAGCATCGGGATTGCCCATATCTGCCGCTTTTCTGAAATAGCGTAACGCCATCTCTTTGTTTTGTTTAAAGCCATATCCGAGGTTGAGGTAGTAACCAATATCGTAGTAACCGATCGGTACCCCTTGGTCGACCAGCTGCTTGGCGAGCTCAATGCTTTCACGCTGCGGATAGGGCGAATCCGCCCATCCTTCGGACACGAGTTGTTGCAGATTATGGTTGGCCTTGTAATGGCCGTAGGCCGCTGCAATACGGTAATAGCGGGCGATCTCGTTGTAGTTCTTCTTGCCCTGCCATTTTTCAAGATAACGTGCATAGTGAAAGAGCTGATCGGCATCCGGATTGAGTGATGGCAGATGATCGGCTTCGTGGCTGCAGGTGAAGGCGAGATTGGCACGCACATCGCGCAGGGAAGGCAGCGCGCCGATGGACGAACCGGAATGCGAGCACGCGCTTATCAGCATTACACACAGCCACGCTATACCCACTTCGCGCATCCTTACACGTAATCGACCAGTTCCCATTCCACATTCCAGTAGCTGTGCCGCAACGGCAGGAGGTCATCGAGCACGCTGAGCCGACGCGGTTTGTATTGCCGGTATGGCGGCATCACGTCGCCTTTCTCGATGCGCGTTTCGGTGAAGTCAAGGCGCTGATCCGTCCGCACGCACCAGAGTCCGCTTTCCGGACAGGGCTCGCCGGTTTTGACGCGCGTGCCGAAGGCCGTCTTGAGCGGTAGCGGCAGGGGCAGGCCGGTAGCAGGATCGAGCTGTTTCAGCCTGCTCATGCGCTCGATCAGTTCTTCGGAAGGCTTGGGCGGTATGTGCGCCTTTTGCTCTTTCTCCCACTCGAAAGTGCCATCCCATGCCGGCAGCGACGCAGGCGGCAGCGGCACGATCTTGTCGATGTCGGGCACCTTGGGATTGCGGCCATCGTTGCGTACGAAGAATTCGCCGATGAGGTGGTAACGGCGGGAGCGTTCGGGATCGTTGGGAAGATTTAGATAATCGAGTTCATCCGATGAGGATGGATTTTTGTAGCCGTCTTCTAAGAAAAGCGCAGCTGTACTATTTCCATCTTTCACACTTTTTTGGAAGGCATCGACAGCGCTCGCATAATTTTTCTCTAATTGAAAACCCAGGGCCAGGGAATAAGCTGCATCTCCATAGCCTTGTGCCATGGCACATTGGCGCATCTCGCGAGCAATGCCGGGGGCTTTGTTCCATGGTTCTAACAAATCGGCTACATAAGCCTGGGCATCCGGGTTGCCCATATCAGCGGCTTTGCGGAAGAAGCGTAATGCCAGCTCCTTGTTCTGTTTGAAGCCATATCCAAGATTGAGATAATAAGCAACGTCGTAATAGCCGATTGGAATCCCTTCGTCGATAAGTTTTTTGGCGAGTTCGATACTTTCACGCTGTGGGTAAGGCGAATCTGCCCATCCTTCGGACACGAGTTGTTGCAGATTATGGTTGGCTTTGTAGTGACCATATGCCGCTGCAATACGGTAATAGCGGGCGATGTTGTTGTAGTTCTTCGGCCCTGGCTGTTTTTCAAGATAACGTGCGTAATGAAAGATCTGATCGGCATCTGGATTGAGTGATGGCAGGTGATCGGCTTCGTGGATGCAGGTGAAGGCGAGGTTGGCACGCACATCGCGCAGGGAAGGCAGCGCGCCGATGGACGAACCGGAATGCGAGCACGCGCTTATCAGCATTACACACAGCCACGCCACACCCACGCCGCGCATCCTTACACGTAATCGACCAGTTCCCATTCCACATTCCAGTAGCTGTGCCGCAATGGCAGGAAATCATCGAGCACGCTGAGCCGACGCGGTTTGTATTGCCGGTATGGCGGCATCATGTCGCCTTTCTCGATGCGCGTTTCGGTGAAGTCAAGGCGCTGATCCGTCCGCACGCACCAGAGTCCGCTTTCCGGACAGGGCTCGCCGGTTTTGACGCGGGTGCCGAAGGCGGTCTTGAGTGGTAGCGGCAGGGGCAGGCCGGTGGTGGGATCGAGATGTTTCAGCCTGCTCATGCGCTCGATCAATTCTTCAGGCGGCTTGGGCGGTATATGTGCCTTTTGCTCTTTCTCCCACTCGAAGGTGCCATCCCATGCCGGCAGCGGCGCAGGCGGCAGCGGCACGATCTTGTCGATGTCGGGCACCTTGGGATTGCGGCCATCGTTGCGGTCGAGGAATTCGCCAATCAGGTGGTAACGCCGGGAGCGTTCGGGATCGTTGGGAAGTGCAAGATAATCAAGTTCATCTGATACAGGAGGATTTTTGAAGCCTTCTTCGAGGTAGGACGCTGACATACTGTTCCCTGCTTTTACCCCTTTTTGAAAGGCAAGCACAGCATCTTCATAATGACCATCATCCTGAAAAGAAACTCCAAGTGTATCGGCGGCATCGCCGTATCCTTGATTCATTGCACATTGATACATTTGATTGGCTATATCGGGAGCCATATTCCAAGGTGACAGTAAATCGGCTATGTAGTACTGCGCGTCCGGATTACCCATGTCCGCTGCTTTGCGAAAATAGCGCAGCGCCATTTCTTTGTTCTGCTTAAAGCCATAACCAAGATTAAGGTAGTAACCGATATCGTAGTAGCCGGTAGGCACGCCTTGATCGATCAACTGTTTGGCTAGTTCGATGCTTTCTCTTTGCGGATAGGGCGAGTCTGCCCATCCTTCCGAAACCAGTTGTTGCAGATTATGGTTGGCTTTGTAATGCCCGTTCGCTGCTGCAATACGGTAGTACCGGGCGATGTCGTTGTAGTTTTTCTTGCCTGGGCGCTTTTCGAGATAGCGGGCGTACTGGAACAGTTCGTCTGCCTGTGGATCGAGCGGAGGCAGGTGATCGACTTCTTGGCTGCAAGTGAAGGCGAGATTGGCACGCACATCGCGCAGGGAGGGCAGGGCGCCGGTGGACGGGCCGGAATGCGAGCACGCGCTTATCAGCATTACACACAGCCACGCCACACCGGCTTCGCGCATCCTTACACGTAATCGACCAGTTCCCATTCCACATTCCAGTAGCTGTGCCGCAATGGCAAAAGGTCATCGAGTACGCTGAGCCGACGCGGTTTGTATTGCCGGTATGGCGGCATCACGTCGCCTTTCTCGATACGCGTTTCGGTGAAGTCAAGGCGCTGATCCGCCCGCACGCACCAGAGTCCGCTTTCCGGACAGGGCTCGCCGGTTTTGACGCGTGTGCCGAAGGCGGTCTTGAGCGGTGGCGGCAGGGGCAGGCCGGTGGCAGGATCGAGATGTTTCAGCCTGCTCATGCGCTCGATCAGTTCTTCGGAGGGCTTGGGCGGTATGTGCGCCTTTTGCTCTTTCTCCCACTCGAAGGTGCCATCCCATGCCGGGAGCGCCGCAGGCGGCAGCGGCACGATCTTGTCGATGTCAGGTACCTTGGGGTTGCGGCCGTCGTTGCGGTCGAGGAATTCGCCAATCAGGTGGTAACGCCGGGAGCGTTCGGGATCGTTGGGAAGTGCAAGATAATAGAGCTGGTCAGAGGGAGGTCTTAACCTGTCTGCTGGTGCTGGTGGCAAGAAAGCATTTTCGAGCGAAGATGCCGCCAGACTATTTCCAGCCTCGACCCCCTTTTGAAAAGCTTTAGCGGCTTCGGCGTAGTTTTCTTCGCCTTTAAGGTAGATTCCCCAATCAAATGCTGCATCGCCGTATCCTTGATTCATGGAGCATTGGTACATTTGGGATGCGACATTTGGTGCCATGTTCCACGGTGAGAGTAAGTCAGCTACGTAGTATTGCGCATCGGGATTGCCTAGGTCCGCGGCTTTTCTGAAATAGCGCAGCGCTATTTCCTTGTTCTGCTTAAAGCCATATCCGAGGTTGAGGTAGTAACCAATATCGTAGTAACCGATCGGTACCCCTTGGTCGACCAGCTGCTTGGCGAGCTCAATGCTTTCACGCTGCGGATAGGGCGAATCCGCCCATCCTTCGGACACAAGCTGTTGCAGATTATGGTTGGCCTTGTAATGGCCGTAGGCCGCTGCAATGCGGTAATAGCGTGCGATGTCGTTGTAGTTCTTCTTGCCCGGCCATTTTTCAAGATAGCGTGCATAATGAAAGAGCTGGTCGGCATCCGGATTGAGTGATGGCAGGTGATCGGCTTCGTGGGTGCAGGTGAAGGCGAGGTTGGCACGCACGTCGCGCAGGGAAGGCAGCGCGCCGATGGAAGGGCCGGAATGCGAGCAGGCGCTTATCAGCATTACACACAGCCACGCCACACCGGCTTCGCGCGTCCTTACACGTAGTCGACCAGTTCCCATTCCACATTCCAGTAGCTGTGCCGCAACGGCAGGAAATCATCGAGCACGCTGAGCCGACGCGGTTTGTATTGCCGGTATGGCGGCATCACGTCGCCTTTCTCGATACGCGTTTCGGTGAAGTCAAGGCGCTGATCCGTCCGCACGCACCAGAGTCCGCTTTCCGGACAGGGCTCGCCGGTTTTGACGCGTGTTCCGAAGGCGGTCTTGAGCGGTAGCGGCAGGGGCAGGCCGGTGGCGGGATCGAGATGTTTCAGCTTGCTCATGCGCTCGATCAGTTCTTCAGGCGGCTTGGGCGGTATGTGCGCCTTTTGCTCTTTCTCCCACTCGAAGGTGCCATCCCATGCTGGCAGCGGCGCAGGCGGCAGCGGCACGATCTTGTCGATGTCGGGCACCTTGGGGTTGCGGCCGTCGTTGCGGTCGAGGAATTCGCCAATCAGGTGGTAACGCCGCGAGCGTTCGGGGTCATTGGGTAGTGCCAGGTAGTCCAATTCGTCTGTCGGCTTTAAGCCCTTAAATGCGTTCTCAAGTTTCAGAGCGGACAGTGTGTCTCCAGCATTAACCCCCTTTTGAAAAGCTTGTACCGCCTCTTCATAACGACCTCTGTTTTTTAAGTAAAAACCCCAATCGACTGCTGCGTCTCCATTTCCCTGATCCATAGCACATTGATACATTTGATGGGCGACTTCTGGCGCCATATCAGAAGGCGATAGCAAGTCCGCTACATAATATTGAGCGGCGGGGTTTCCCAAGTCCGCGGCTTTTCTAAAATAGCGCAACGCTATGTCTTTGTTCTGCTTAAAGCCATAACCCAGATTGAGATAATAAGCGATGTCGTAATAGCCTATCGGAATTTTCTCATCGATCAGTTGTTTAGCCAGCTCGATACTTTCGCGCTGTGGGTAAGGCGAGTCTGCCCATCCTTCCGAAATCAGCTGTTGCAGATTATGGTTGGCCTTGTAATGACCGTACGCGGCTGCAATACGGTAGTAGCGGGCGATGTCGTTGTAGTCTTTCGGCCCTGGCTTTTTTTCAAGATAACGTGCGTAGTGAAAAAGCTGATCGGCATCTGGATCAAGTGGCGGCAGGTGATCGGCTTCGTGGGTGCAGGTAAAGGCGAGGTTGGCCTTGATAGTGGCCAGATCAGGAAGTCCATGCATCGCGGGATCCTTGGAGCAAGCGCTCAGCGTGAGAGATAAGAGGATGGATGCGAGAGCAAAGAAGTAACGACTCATAGATCAGTCCAAGCGGCTTCGTTTAGTGCCGCTGTAATGAAATTCAATAAGCGGAGCGAAAGGTGATTGTTTCCGAGTCTTATCCTTTTGACGATCTTTGTTTTCTTTAATGATATTTCTCCAGTCTATAAACACCTTTACTGTCTCCAACTTTTGCCCCTCCCCAATCTTTCCTACTCCTTTCCCCTTCGTATGAATCCCCCACAATTTCTCTCGTAACGGCCGCGTCACGTCTGCGCGTTCGTGGCAGATATTCAATTCACTGTCCGCTTCCATGCTGCGCGTATTGATGTTGGCGGAACCCAGGGTGGTGAATACGTCGTCCACGATCATCAGCTTGGCGTGGACGTAGGTGTATTCCCAAGGTTCGCCGGGCGGGGTGTTGGGCGACACCAGGGTGCAGACATGCACTTTCAGTCCGGGAATCTCGGTGGGGACGACGGTGGCGGGTGGTTGCCCGGTTTTTGCTTCCAGCTCGGCGAGCTGTGCCTTGGCTTGCGCGAGTTGCGCCTTGGCGGCTGCCCAGGATTGTTGTTTGGCCGGGGTGTAGCCAAAAATCAGCGCGGCTTCGGCGGCGTTGGCATCCGCGGCGGCATGGGCCCGCTGTTCCAGCGCCTGGACGAGTTGTTGTTGCAATGCCTCGCCGCGTTCCAGCGTGGCGATATCCGGCATGGTGTCGGCGCGGCCCAGCGCATCGAGCATGCGATAGGTATTGAGCGTGCCGTCGCCGATGGCTTCGTCGTTGGCGTTAGTCACCACGAACAGATAGATGGAGCCATGCTCGCCAGGATCGCGTCCGGCCTGCACCAGCGTCTTTGCCACGTCTTTGATTTTTTCGGCCAGCGGTGGCCAGCGGAAGTACTGGTTTTCGATGTAGACGAAGTTGGTAGCGTTGTTGACGGCTTGCAGGTACATCGTTTTGATGTCCTGCTTGTGGTGCGGCGATTGCGTGCGCAGCACTTGCGCCATCACGGGCATGTCGCCGTCGTGGCTCAGTGTGAGCCGGCTGGCGAGGCCCTTGCGCGCTGCGCCGAGCGACTGGCCGGTGGCGTCGTCCCAGGCCTGGCAAAAGTTTTCGTTGAGATAGGCGAGAACAGGGCCGGTTTCGCGGCTGGACATATCCTGGCGTGGATGACGCCCGTTGCGCCCCATCTGCGGATGCATGCGAATGCAGCTGTGCGCGCTGGTATCCCAGTATTCGTCCAACATGTTGTGGCCCATGACGAAGCCCACGGCATGCTCGGGCAGTTCGTAATCGACCAGCACCATTTTCTGGTGGTGGGTGGGAAAGGTTCCCATGACGATGCTGTTGCCGAGTTTGGTGGCGGTGCTTCGTGAACTGTCCTGGCCGTGCCAGGTACGCCAGGCGATTTCCGCGCGTTCTTCCAGGTCGAAATCGCGGGTGGCGAATTCGAAGTTGGGAAACGCCTTGTCATGGTTCCATCGTGTGTAGATGTCATCGATGGCGCCGTCGAGCACAAAACGAAGTTCTTTTCTGGTCGTCGACAGTTCTGTTACGTCGCTCAGTTCGGCGCGCTTGTACCAGGCCAGATCGAAATCGCGCTGGGTGCTGTTGCGCGTGTCGGGGAAGTAGGAGCGCAGATCATTGCCGGGCGCCATGTTTTCGCTGACCTGCGAAAAATGCGTGCCGTCGCCCCAGCACAACAGCCTTACCTTGACCCCTTGCGCACCTTTCGTTTCCAACAGGCCACCGATAGGCAACGTGCCGCTGCTGCCCGGTCCACGCTTGAAATACATCGAGGGCTGGAAGCCCCAGCAGATGATGTCCACGGAACGTTGCGCCGCGTCGATGGCGTCGTAGATGGCGCCAAAGGCTTCTTCGCCATTGACCAGCGGATGAAAGGTGGCCTGTGCGGGACGGTATTCGGTGCCTTGCACGAACCATGGCAAGGTGACGGTGGCGCTGCGGGTGGAGGACAGCGCGATGGGGACGGCAATGGCTCGTGTCATTCGGCAGATTCCTTGCCTGGGTTGAGCAGGTCGCGATAGGTGCGGCGGTAGCTGGCGCGATCTTCGGTGTCGCCGCCATCGGGTTGGCTCTCGTGATAGTGGAAACCCTGATTGGCCAGGTCGCCGTTGGCGGCATCGTTGCGGTATTCGTCTTGCACGGGAATCTGGTAGGCGACGCCGTTGGCGAGATGGAGGGTGTACGCGTGGGTGTAGGTCTGGTGATCGACGGGGATAAGACCCGTCGTGTCCGTGACGCCTTGTTTCACCTCGACGCCATCAGCCAGCAGGCGATAAGGCATGCCGGCCGGCACGCTGCTGCGGGACGCAGGCGAAGCCGCGGTGTTGAGCCATAGCGGCCGGGCAGGGAGCTGGTCGTGCAGATAGGGTTCGATGGGCAGGGAGGCTGGCCCCATGCGGTGAAAGGCATCGGCTTTGCAGACGTAATCGCCGCGTGTGCCCATCTCGATGCCCGTGCTCGCCATGTGCAGGTAGGAGCCGCCGCACATCAGGATCAGTTCTTTTCCGGCGGCGAAAGTGACGGTGCCGCTGTCGCTGCCGATCGTAATCTCCTGCCTGGCCTTCAACGCCATGGCCCCGTTATGCGCTTGCAGGTCCACATCGCCGTGGGCGGCGACGACCTTGAAGCCGAGCTTCTGCACGAAAAAGGCAATGCATTCGCCAGCCGCCGCGGTGAAGCGCTTGAGCACGCTGACGCTGGCATCGCCGCCTGCGGTGGCGATGAGGTTTTTATGCGCGCTCACCTGCAGGTCGGCGCCGGAGACCAGGCCCATGCCGGCGGTCGCACTCGCCAGCAAGCCGCCTTGCGTGAGCTGGTGGAGCAGCGTGTCGAGCAAGGCTTTCTGGCGCGCGTAATCGGCCGCTACCGTTTGCGCCGCCCGGGCCGTGTCGGCGAGTGACGCGCTCAGCTGCAGCGCTTCCTCGAGCAGGCGCTGCGCCGCCTGCGCCTCCAGGTGCGGCCCCTGCGCACGCGGCTGGTCTTCGGTGGTGAACAGCAATCCCTTGGCCCGCACCGCGCCGGCGCCGCCGGTACGCAACTCAAACCCTTCACCGCGTTGCGGATGCCGGCCATCCACCCAGGTGTCGCCGACAATATTGCCCATCGTGAACCGGGTGAGGTCGGAGTGCGGCGTGCTGAACTGGACGTACTCCTTGCCGTGCAAGTCCTGCATCGTCATCGAGTTGTCGGACTGGGTGCGAATCAGGTTGACCGACATCAGGCCATCCTGATTCGTGATCAGGTCCGGCGCGAGGCTGTTGTGATGGAAGGCGGCGATGTAGGGTTTGTTGGGATCGCCATCGCGGAATTCGATCACCGCCTCGTCGCCGTCCAGCGCGGGAAAATGCATGCCGGTCCTGCGCTGGCCGGCGAACGGCTTGGCCAGGCGCAGCGGCACGCATTCGCCACCGGGATTCCATGGATGGAAATCCAGATCCAGCCGCACCACGTAGCGCCCTTCCTCGGTAAGAAAGGCATAGGGATAGTTGCCCGGCGAGGCGACGCGCGCACTCAGGGTGCCGGTCACTTTCGGCCAGGCGGCCTCGTCCAACGGCAAACGGAAACGCCGGTCGGAGGGAATCGCCTGAAAGGTATTGACGTAGGCCCGGTCGCGCGCGCCGGTGTGAATCACCTGCGTCATCACCATGCCGTGCGGCGCCTCCGGCAGCGCCGGATCCGGACGCGCGATGCGCCCAGGACGAAGGGCCGGCGAGGTGCTGCTGCCGCGATAGCCGACCTGATCGGTCAACACCGCTTCGTGACGCAACTGCGCTTCCCATCGGGCCTGGTCCGGATCGGCATGGCCGGTGCCATACACATACGACTGACCGTACGTGGTGCGATCGCTGTACGCGCGATTGGCTTC
>NZ_JBZEGI010000138.1:0-269 GCF_058216415.1 Dyella sp. SYSU CM1112
CGACAGATCAGTGAGATGTACACCCGGCTTATAGGACGGCAGCACGTCAACGAGTGCGGTCGATGCGTGGCCCCTCAAGAAGTCGACGATGAGCTGGCCCGGCGCTTCATACGTGCCGCCGCCCAACGCAAAGGCGCGACTTTCCAGATGGCGTTGCAGAGCAATGCCGGCGAGGGGGCTGCCGCAGTCGTCATAGGGCGTGAAATCGCTGGGATCGACGCCTACCACGATGGCGGCATTCGCATTGCGCTCGTTGCGCGAATATTGGC
>NZ_JBZEGI010000139.1:0-269 GCF_058216415.1 Dyella sp. SYSU CM1112
GTGATGATGCTCATCATCAACAGGCCCGGCACGATGTACTGCATATAGCTGAATTCGCCCTGGATGCTAACGATGCGGCTGCCGATCAGCTTGCCGAAGATGACGAAATAAAGCGTCATCGTGATGGCGGGTGGAATCAGGGTTTGCGTCCAGATGCGCATGATGCACACGATTTCGCGGCGTACGATGGTTTGCAGCGCGACGAGATTGCCAGACATGTTGCTGTTCATGCTGCTTTCTCCTTTGGATCCTGTCGACCGTTTTCCACG
>NZ_JBZEGI010000140.1:0-269 GCF_058216415.1 Dyella sp. SYSU CM1112
GCGAAAATCCGCATGAATATGCAGCGCACTATGCAAGATGATGCGGCAGTGTTTCGTACCGGCGAAACGCTCAAGGCGGGTTCGAAGAGGATTTCCGAGGTCCACGATTCGTTCAAGGATGTGCGGGTGAGCGACCGCTCGCTGGTCTGGAATTCAGACCTGATCTAGACGCTGGAGCTCTCCAATCTCCTGGGCCAGGCCGTGGCCACCATGCATTCGGCCGAACAGCGCCCCGAAAGCCACGGCGCGCACGCCCGCGAAGATTTCCC
>NZ_JBZEGI010000141.1:0-268 GCF_058216415.1 Dyella sp. SYSU CM1112
CCCGGCAACCCGCTCAAGGTGGACGGCGAAGACGGCGATGCATCAGCCTTTCATCCGGCACCGGATTTGGATGCCGACCGAGCCCGCATCCTGGCCGAACTGAAGACACCGGTTGCCATGCAAGGAGGGTTGCGTCATGCCTAAGCCCGTCCTGGAACAACCGCTCGATGTCGCATTTGACGGCCCTGTGGCGACGTTTACCCTCAACAATCCTCTCAAGCGCAACGCGCTCAGCCACTCTTTACTAGACGCGCTTAGCGCTGCATGC
>NZ_JBZEGI010000142.1:0-267 GCF_058216415.1 Dyella sp. SYSU CM1112
GGTGATGGTCCCCACATCAGGGCGATAGACGACGACGTAGAGATCCTGTCCCGCTGGCGTCGTGCTCACACCGGAGAGATTCAATGCCAACGTTTCGCCTGCAGTTGCATTGAACGTCAATCGCTCCACTTGACCGGTACTCAAACTGATCGCGACCGGCATATTAGTAGTTAATACCGGCCCTACGATGTCCGGTTGCAACAATGCGTTGAACGCCATGGTGCCCCCGCCCGTCGGGGACACGACGACGGAATATGTCCCTGCGGC
>NZ_JBZEGI010000143.1:0-267 GCF_058216415.1 Dyella sp. SYSU CM1112
CCGCAACCGCCTGTTTGTAGAAACTATGCGTCTAGATATTGGGAAGAATTCGTCGCATGTGTTCGAGGAATCTTGCATTGTTGCTGTGCAGCGAGTTGGCTGCAAATTCCAGTCGTTCCGCCGCTCGCTTCATCCGGCGCTCGCTCAGAAGGAGGTTCTGTCTCGCCATTGGCTGAACATCCTGCGCAATCGCGCGCTCACGTTCCTCCCGAAGGTTCTGCGCCGTGATCTTGGCTCCCAGAGCATAGAGTCCGCTCACGGCAAGAC
>NZ_JBZEGI010000144.1:0-266 GCF_058216415.1 Dyella sp. SYSU CM1112
GATGGCTCTTCCCTGTTTGGCCTGGAAGTATAAGGGGCAGCTATGGCGTACTGGTGAACCGTTCCTGCATTTGCCGCAGGAACGCTATGGGTCGGTTCGGCGATAGAGCAGATCCCAGACGCCATGCCCCAGCTTCATGCCACGGCGCTCGAAATGCGTTTCGATGCGCCAATCCGGTTTCTCGGCATATTGGCCGGGGCCTACTGCGTTGCGCCATGCTGGAGCGGATTCCATGACCTCAAGCATGTGCTGCGCATAGGGTCCCC
>NZ_JBZEGI010000145.1:0-266 GCF_058216415.1 Dyella sp. SYSU CM1112
TGTCGCCGATCGGCCTGTCGATGGTGACCAAGCTTGCGCCACCACGCTTGGTGGGATTGGCGATGGGGGGGTGGTTTCTATCGCTGGCGGTGGGTGGCAACTTTTCGGGCTTGCTGGCCGGGCGCATCAGTGGCGAAAACGGTATGACGGCGGCTTCGGCCTGGAGCGGGTTCACCTTTAGTTTCTGGCTGCTGGCGGGCGCGGGCTTCGTGCTGCTGCTGATATCGCCCCTGATCAATCGATTGATGCACGGGGTGAAGTGAGCG
>NZ_JBZEGI010000146.1:0-266 GCF_058216415.1 Dyella sp. SYSU CM1112
TCTCTTGTGCGGGGTTATTTTTTTTGACCGATCACATGTCTGACAGAATCGAAAATCTAGCTTAGGCCACCTCCACTCTTTTTTGCGATTAAGGAAGAGGTGGCTCGCAACGATGCTTGGGTTACTGGCCTTCGTTGTTCGTGGGTGAATCTCTAGCGCTTCTGGAAACGAGCGTGGCTTGCGAAGGACAGTTCGATCTGACGTGGGTTGTGTGGAACCTTGTTCCCGCGCTCGCGTTTATGGCGCCGTTTGCGTATGTAGCGCGT
>NZ_JBZEGI010000147.1:0-265 GCF_058216415.1 Dyella sp. SYSU CM1112
GCTCAGCGCCGGCCAGCATGCGCAACTGATCGCCGGCAACGACCTCAACCTCAACGCCGCCGGCCACACCCAGCGCCAGGGCACAGCGATGAACGGGGTGGAAACCACCACGCACACGGTGACCACGCTGACCACCGGCGGCAGCGCCGTGCTCGCCGCCGGGCACGATCTCGCCAGCCAGGGCGCCCAACTGAAAGCGGGCGGCCAGCTCACCCTCAGCGCCGGCCATGACATCACGCTCCATGCCGTCACCGACCAGCGCCAG
>NZ_JBZEGI010000014.1:0-120722 GCF_058216415.1 Dyella sp. SYSU CM1112
CCGATCTGATCCGCCCGCTTCAACTCGTCACAAAGAAAAAGGCGCCCTTCTTGCGAAGGGCGCCTCCTTGGCCACGGCAGCTAGTTTTGACACAGGCTGTTGCGGCGGCTTTCTTGGAAAGCATTTGGTCGGGGTGACATGATTCGAACATGCGACTTCTACGTCCCGAACGTAGCGCTCTACCAGGCTGAGCTACACCCCGTGGGAGCCGCGTATCTTAACGGCCCCTGCTGACCTTGGCAACAGGCCGGGAAGGGCTTTCCGGCGTTATAGGGCGGCTGGCGATAAGGGGCTGCAGGGGCGCATCTGCTACGCTATTGGGCTGCCGTTGAACGGCATTTTCCATTGTCAGTAGAGGATTCCATGGCGCTTACCCAGGCCCGCACCATGCCCGGCGTGCTCGAGCTGTTGCCGCTCGACCAGATTGCTTTCCAGCGCATGCTCGACGTGATCCGTCGTAACTATGAACGCTTCGGTTTCCTGCCGGTGGAGACGCCGGTGATCGAGTATTCGGATGTGTTGCTGACCAAGACTGGCGGCGAGACGGAGCGGCAGGTGTATTTTGTGCAGTCTACCGGCTCGCTGGAGCAGGGCGAGAAGCCCGAACTGGCGCTGCGCTTCGATCTGACCGTGCCGCTCGCCCGCTACGTGGCCGAGCATGAGCATGACCTGAGCTTCCCGTTCCGCCGTTACCAGATGCAGCGCGTCTATCGCGGCGAGCGTGCGCAGCGCGGGCGCTTCCGTGAGTTCTACCAGTGCGATATCGACGTGATCGGCAAGGATAGCCTGTCGATTCGCTACGACGCTGAAGTGCCGGCGGTGATCTATAGCGTGTTCCGCGAGCTGAACATCGGCGCGTTCACCATTCAGCTGAACAACCGCAAATTGATGCGCGGGTTTTTCGAAAGCCTGGGTGTGTCCGATCCGGAGCAGCAGACGTTGGTGCTGCGTGAGGTGGACAAGCTCGATAAGCGCGGCGCCGATTATGTGCGCGAGACACTTACTAGTGAGGCATTCAGGCTGAGTGCCGAAGTGGCGCAGAAGATCCTCGATTTCGTGCAGGTGCGTTCCACGTCGCTGCAGGACGCGCTGGACAAGCTCGATGCGCTCGGTGCGGGGCCGGAGACGATGGAGCAGGGGCGGGAGGAATTGAAAGAGGTATTGCGCCTGATCCGCGACTTCGGCGTACCGGAAACGCATTACGCGTTGAATCTGTCGATTGCGCGCGGCCTGGATTACTACACGGGCACCGTCTACGAGACCACGCTCAACGATCATCCGCAGATCGGCTCGATCTGCTCGGGCGGTCGCTACGAAAACCTGGCGGGGCAATACACCAAGTCGCACTTGCCGGGCGTGGGTATTTCCATCGGCTTGACGCGCCTCTATTGGCAGCTACGCGAGGCTGGCCTGGTAAGCACTGCCCACAGCACGGTGGATGTGCTGGTGACGCAGATGGATGCGGCGCAGCTACCGGCGTACCTCGCCGTGGCGAACGAATTGCGTTCGGCTGGGATTGCTACCGAAGTGGTCTTGGATGGCGGCAAGCTTGGCAAGCAATTCAAGTATGCCGATCGTGCCGGCATCCGCTTTGTGATCGTGCTGGGCGAGGATGAATTGGCGAAGGGCGTTGTGACTGTGAAGGATCTGCGTCGCGAGGACCAGTTCGAGGTGGCGCGCACAGAGTTGGTGAAGACGCTGCGGGTGGAGTTGGAGCAGGCAGCGGTAATGGGATGATGCCTTTAGAGGCCGTCCCATTCTTGTGACGGAACGTGCAGTGTTCCTGATCGTCGTGACCGCCGCCCAGGAATGAAGCGTTGAAGGGCATGGTTCGTATGGAATGGTGCTCGGCGCTTGGACGCACATCTCATCGCCATAGCCTCCCCCAGCCATGGCGAATTGAACTTATCAAACCTACGTTGGAGCCCTTGTGAGCCAGAGCATTCTTCTCGACGGTCATAGCCTCAGCCGTCAGCAACTCGTTGCGGTTGCCCGTCATGGTTACAGCGTGCGGCTCGATTCGGAGCAGTTGAAGCGCGTGCAGCGCGCGGCGGATTTTCTGGCGGAGAAAGTGAGTTGTGGTGAGCCGACCTATGGCGTGACCACCGGTTTCGGCAGCAACGCGGACAAGCTGCTGGGTGCGTATCGTCTGCGTGACGAGTTGCCAGGCGGCAATCCGCACAAGCCGGAAGGCACATTGCTGGAAGAGTTGCAGCACAACCTGATCACCACCCACGCAGTGTGCGTGGGCAAACCGTTCTCAACCGAAGTCGTGCGCGCGATGCTGGTGATCCGCATCAATACGTTGATGCGCGGGCATTCCGGGATTCGTGTCGAAACGCTGGAGGCGCTCACGGCATTGCTCAATCGCGATGTGATTCCGGTGGTGCCGGAGAAGGGTTCAGTGGGCGCAAGCGGTGACTTGGCGCCGCTGTCGCATCTGGCGATCGTGTTGCTTGGTGGCGGCGAAGCGTTTTATGAAGGTGAGCGTCTGCCTGGTGCAGAGGCGTTGAAGCGTGCCGGCCTGCAGCCGATTCGTCTTTCTTTCAAGGAAGGCCTGGCGCTCAACAACGGCACAGCACAGATGCTGGCGACAGCAGTGCTGGCGCTGGATACCTTGGAGTACTTATTGGATACGGCGGATCTGGCCGCGTCGATGACGCTGGATGCATTTGCGGGACGCAGCGGCGCCTTGCGCCCAGAGGTGCATGCATTGCGCCCGCATCCTGGGCAGGTGCAAGTGGCTGATCACGTGCGTGGGCTTTTGAGCGGTTCGACCCTGGTGGATATCCCGTATCACCTGGTGCCGCGCTTCAAGCCATGGAGTGCCGAAGCATGGAGCACGCCGGAAGATCAGGCGCTGAGCTTCGATATCAACTGGGATTGGGTGCCTGCCAATCAGCGTCACGGACGCGAGGCGTTTTATAGCCGCTTCTTGCCATTCAAGGGTGGCAAGAAACATCAGCCTCAGGATGCTTATTGCTTGCGTTGCATGCCGCAGGTACACGGCGCGGTGCGCGATGCGTGGGCGCAGGCTTGCCGCGTGGTGGAGATCGAATTGAATGCGGTGACCGATAATCCGCTGATCTTCCCGGACAACCATGATGCTGCGCATATCGAGGAACAGGTCATCTCCGCTGGCCACTTTCATGGCATGCCGCTGGCGTTGGCGATGAGCTATGTGAAGGCGGCGATACCTGTCTTGGCATCGATTTCAGAGCGTCGCCTCAACAAGTTGGTCGATCCGGCTACCAGTGATGGCTTGCCGGCGTTCCTCACAGGCAATGAAGACGGTACCGATTCCGGTTTCATGATCGTGCAGTACACCGCCGCGGCCTTGGTCAATGACCTGGCGACGCGTGCCCACCCGGCCAGCGTGTATTCGGTGCCGACCAGTGCGAATGCGGAAGATCATGTATCGATGGGCGCTAATGAAGCGCGGCACGTGTTGGAGATGACCGAAGATCTCGGTCACGTGCTGGCATTGGAGTTGTATACCGCGGCGCAGGCGCTGGATTACCGCCAGGAGATGTTGAACGCCGCACGCCGTCTGGCCGAGCGCGGAGGTTGGCAGGCGCTGGCTTCCAAGGTGGCGAATGCGCCGCGTGAGGACCACCCGCATTACGCGCAATTCATCGAGGAAGTAAAGCAGTTGACCGCTGCCTTGGCGAAGACGGATGAATTCCATGCCGGCGAAGCGGTACGCAAAGCCCATGAGGCGCTGCGTGGCCGCATCCGTTTCATGCATCGCGATCGTGCGATGGATAGCGATGTGCACACCGTATGCGAGTTGATGCAGAAGCGCGTATTTAGCGATTGAGTGTCTTGCTGCCCTGCATAGCAAGGCAGGGTGCAGAGGTATCACCGTTGAGGTGTTCGCGCTCCCCGGGATGGAGGGGGGCGCGTATCTCTTTATTGGATGATATGCAGCGAGCTGGTGGTTAGTGCTTGCTTGATAGCCACTGAGCAGCACGCAGCAACCGACGAGCCGCCCAGGCCAGCCAGAGCAGCATCAGCATGATCAGCAGCTTTTGCATCAAACCGTGCGGCAGTTGTTGAGCAAAGGCTTGCAGCCACAGTGCAGCCGTTGCCGCCCATGCCAAGGCGATACCTATGCGGGGATGGGCGCCGAGGCGAAGATCGTGATGCCATCGGTACGACAGCAGAAGCATGCCGAAGCTCAGCGTGAGGAACGTTCCTTGGGCGGCAAGTCCGTGCAGCAGGCGTGCCTGGTTTTCATACGGTGTTCCCGCGTAGAGCGGGGTTGCTGCAACCACGGGAAGCGCCAGCCCGGCAATGGCGAACAAAAGGGAAGCCAATACACTGCGCTCGGTCTCGGCCGTAGCGAAGTAGCTGCCTGTGGCGAAGGCCAACAAAGCCAGGGCCATCAGGTAATAAGCGGCGCGCACGTATATCCCTCCAGGGCCGGTGAGGTAGATGCTGAGTGGCATCGCAATGGGATCGAGATCTGTGCGCCAGAACTGAGCAGCACCGCATAGGCAGGTGAACATGATCACGGCGGTGAGGAGGAGATGCCCGGCGGGACGAATAATGCGGGGCGATAGCTCGGTCGTCATGAGGATCCTTTTTTCGAAGATGACGGTCAGGCTTGTCGATAGCTTGGCCGTCGGGTCCGGATACAAGTAATTTTCGCGCAGATGGCAACGCGTGGGTGGGAATATGTGGCGCAATTGACGACTTGCGAGAAGGGAATTTGTCTCATACAATGTCATCTGCTGTGTTAATGCGTTAGTACATTATGAAGCGTCGATCGATTGATCCCGAAATGCCCGATGAGTCCGCCAAGCTCAGTCTTTGCCGGGCGCTACTCTCCCTGAAGAACGTGGAGGAGATGGAAGCGTTCCTCAACGACTTATGCACACCCGCCGAGATGGAGGTGCTGGTGGACCGCTGGCGCGTGGTGCCGTATCTGCTTGAGGGCGTGTCCTATCGCGAGATTCATGAGCGTACGGCGGTCAGCATCACCACTATTGGCCGTGTGGCGCGTTATCTGAATCAGGGTAGCGGTGGCTATCTCGCCGCTGCGGCGCGCGCCTCGCGTGGGCGGGCCGCGGTAAAAAGGGCGCGGGCATGAAGCCGAGGGACCGGTTGCGCATCGCCATGCAGAAGTCTGGCCGCTTGACGGAACCGGCGTTGGATCTGCTCAATCGTTGCGGACTTACCTTTCGGCAGAGTCGCGACAAGCTGTTTTGCTTTGGCGAGGGAGAGCCGGTCGATCTGTTGCTGGTGCGCGATGACGATATCCCTGGGCTCATTGCGCAGGGCGTTTGTGATCTGGGTATCGTCGGTCGCAATGTCCTGAGTGAGTTCAAGGGCATCGCTGGCGATAATGCCCCCGGTTTGACCGAGTGGCGCTCGTTGGGCTTCGGTCGCTGCCGTTTGTCGATCGCGGTACCGCAGGAGATGGAATACCGCGAACCCTGTGATTTGGCGGGCCTGCGCATTGCGACATCGTATCCGGGGTTACTTGGCGCGTGGCTGCGTGAGAAGCAGGTGGATGCCGCCGTAGTTACTTTGGCCGGGTCGGTAGAAATCGCGCCGAAACTCGGTACCGCGGATGTGATCTGCGATCTGGTGCAGAGCGGCGGCACGCTGGTCGCCAATCAATTGCGCGAAACCGACGTGCTGCTGCAAAGCGAAGCGGTATTGGCGGGTCCCGGCAGCCTCCCTACGGATGAGCGCGGTGACATGCTTGAGCTGTTGTTGAAGCGCCTGGATGGCGTCATCCAGGTGCGCGAATCACGTTTGCTGCTGTTGCAGACTTCGCGCACGTCGCTCGAAGCGGTAACACGCCTGTTGCCCGGCGGTCCGCAACCGACCTTGCTGCCGGTGGCAGGGCAACCCGATCAGCTGATGCTGCAGGCACTTTGCGCAGGCGAAGTGAGCTGGCGCCAGCTGGAAGAAATCAAGAAAGCCGGGGCACGTGAGATGTTCGTGTTGCCGGTCGAAAAAATGCTCGCTTGAGACGTACGGCATGAATCGGATGGATTGGAATACGCTGAATGATGCGGAACGCGCAACGACCCTGGCACGTCCGGCGCAGTCGCGCGCTGATGCGTTGCGGCAGGGTGTTGCGCAGATAGTTGCCGAGGTGCGTGCTCACGGCGATGCAGCGTTACGTGAACTTTCGGCGCGTTACGACCATTGCACGCTGGATACGCTGGAAGTCAGTGATGCAGAGTTCACTGCGGCAGAAGCGATATTGGCACCCGAACTCAAGGCGGCCATTCGTGAGGCTGCTGCACGCATCGAGGCATTTCACGCCGCCACCGCGCCGCAGCCGGTAGGTGTGAATACCGCCGTTGGTGTGCGGGTGGAACGCATGCTGCGTCCTATCCATCAGGTCGGCTTGTACGTGCCGGCCGGCAGTGCACCGTTACCGTCGACGGCATTGATGCTGGGTGTGCCGGCACGCCTCGCGGGTTGCCGCGAAGTGGTGCTGTGCTCACCGGCGCGTGCGGACGGCAGTTGCGACGAAGCCGTATTGTTTGCAGCACGCACGGTTGGGGTACACCGCGTTTTCAAGCTCGGTGGCGCGCAGGCGATTGCCGCGATGGCGTATGGTACGGAAAGCGTTCCTCGCTGTGACAAGCTCTTTGGTCCTGGCAACGCTTGGGTGACGGAGGCCAAGCTGCAAGTCTCGTCCGATCCGGGTGGTGCGGCGATCGACATGCCGGCAGGCCCTTCCGAAGTATTGGTGATCGCGGATGCGGAGGCGAATCCGGTTTTCGTCGCTGCCGATTTGCTGTCGCAAGCCGAGCACGGTCCGGATTCGCAAGTCATCCTGGTGAGCCCGTCAGCCAGCTTGCTTGATAAGGTCGCCGACGAAGTGGATCGCCAATGCGCTGCTTTGCCGCGCGGCGCCATCGCCAAGCAGGCCTTGACGCAGAGCCGCCTGATCCTGGTCGCTTCGATGGAGCAGGCGGTGGATGTCAGCAATCGCTATGCGCCAGAACATTTGATTCTGCAGGTAAGTGGTGCCCGCGATCTGCTCGCACAGGTTGAAAGTGCAGGCTCTGTATTCGTCGGCGCGTGGACACCCGAATCGGTAGGCGATTATTGCAGCGGCAGCAATCATGTATTGCCCACTTACGGCTATGCACGCAGCTACAGTGGTGTCTCGGTGGCTAGTTTTCAGAAGCAGATCACCGTGCAGGAACTCGATCCCAATGGATTGCGCGCTATCGGTCCTTGCACGGCAATCTTGGCTGAGGCTGAGCAGCTTGAAGCGCACCGTCGCGCGGTGACGTTGCGACTTGCTGCGCTAGGGGTACGCTTATGAGCGTGCTCGACCTTGCGCGGCCGGATCTTCGCACGCTGCAACCTTATTCCTCGGCGCGCATGGAAGCCGGTGCCGCGCAGATTATGCTCAACGCGAACGAATCGGCCTGGGAGCCGGTCGGGGATGCGGGTCTGGGTTGCAATCGCTATCCCGATCCCCAGCCGGAGGCGCTGTTGCAGGCGCTGGCGGCGCTCTATGGTGTTCGTCACGAACAACTATTCGTCGGTCGTGGCAGCGATGAGGCGATCGATCTGTTGGTGCGTGCGTTTTGCCGTGCGGGTCAGGACGCCGTGCTGATTCAGCCGCCGACGTTTGGGATGTATGCAGTGAGTGCGCGCATCCAGGGAGCAGCGGTGCTGGAAGCACCCTTGAAGGCGGACTTCAGCGTGGATGTTCCAGCCCTGCTTGCCGCGGTGACGCCAGCGGTGAAGCTGGTATTTCTCTGTTCGCCGAATAACCCCAGCGGCAAGTCGATGTCGCGCGAAGCGATCGAGCAGGTCGTGCGAGCGTTGACAGGGAAGGCGCTGGTCGTGGTCGATGAAGCTTATATCGAGTTTTCCGATCAACCCAGCGTGGCTGACCTGATCGATCACTATGAGCATCTCGCGGTATTGCGAACGCTTTCCAAGGCATGGGCGCTGGCTGGCGCACGTATCGGTAGCTTGCTGGCGAATCGCGAGGTCATTGCCTTGATCAAACGCATCATGCCGCCGTACCCGCTGCCCTTGCCTTGTGTTGCGGCTGCGCTGGCGGCATTGTCTCCTGATGGTCAGGTGGCCGCGCGCGCGCATGTCGCTACCGTGCGGGAGCAGCGCGCGATGATGCGCCATGCATTAAGCGGGCTTTCCGGCCTGCGGGAAATTCTTCCATCGGATGCAAACTTTCTCGCGGTGCGTTTCGATGATGCCGGCGAGATTTACCAGCGACTCATCAAGGCAGGCATCGTGGTGCGGGATATACGCCGCTATCCCGGCTTGCAGGACGCACTTCGCATCACTGTCGGTACGCCTTCCGAAAATGACCGTGTGTTGACGGTTTTGAAAAAAACGATCACGAACGATCGGGGTGCCATCCAGGGATCGGCATCGGAACAACGCTCATGAGCCGCAAGATTCTTTTTGTCGACCGGGATGGTTGTCTTATCGACGAGCCCGCCGATGAGCAGATCGACAGCTATGAAAAGCTGTCGCTGCTGCCGGGCGTGATCGCTGCGTTGCAACGCATTGTGGCGGCAGGGTACGAATTGGTGATGGTGACCAACCAGGACGGCCTGGGTACGGAGCGTTTCCCTCAGGCGCAGTTCGATGGTCCGCACCATCTACTGATGCGTATTCTCGCCTCGCAAGGCGTGCGATTCCATGAGGTGCTGATTGATCGCAGCCTTCCCCATGAAGGACTGGATACCCGTAAGCCTGGCATTGGCATGATGCGGCAGTATCTGGCCGACGACGGCTGGACGCGTGCGGAATCGGCCATGGTTGGGGATCGCGAGACGGATCTGCGTTTTGCCGCCAACATGGGGGTGCGCGGTTTTCGCGTTGGCCCTCATGGCGTGAGTTGGGATGAGGTTGCGCATCATTTGTTGGATCGGCCACGTGTTGCTGAAGTGGCGAGGAATACCAAGGAAACGCGGATCACGGTGCGCGTCGATCTGGATCGCGTGGCTGAACCTGTCGCGCATACCGGGCTCGGCTTCTTCGACCATATGCTTGAGCAGATTGGCAAGCATGGAGGTTTTGCGCTAGAGCTACGTTGTGACGGCGACACCCGGGTGGATGAGCATCATACGATCGAGGATTGTGGGCTTGCGTTGGGTCAGGCCATGCGCCAGGCATTGGGCGACAAGCGTGGTATCGGTCGTTATGGTTTTACGTTGCCGATGGATGAGTCCTTGGCCAGCGCGGCGCTCGATCTGTCCGGACGGCCGTATTTCGTGTTCGAGGGGCAGTTCCCGCGGGAGCGGGTCGGTGATGTGCCGACCGAATTGGTTCCCCATTTTTTCCGATCATTGTGTGACACCCTCGGTGCAAACTTGCATTTGAGCGTGAAGGGAGAAAACGCGCATCACATGGTAGAGGCTTGTTTCAAGGTAACGGCGCGCGTACTGCGCCAGGCGATCCGGCGAGAGGGTGATGAATTGCCGAGCACGAAAGGAGCCTTGTGATGAGCGTGGTCTTGGTCGATGCAGGTGGTACCAATATCGGCTCGGTGCAGTATGCATTACAGCGGCTTGGGGTCGATGCTGCATTGACGTCCGATGCAGATCGGATCCGCACGGCGGACAAGGTGATCTTGCCGGGTGTCGGTGCGGCCGGTCCGGGCATGGCGAGACTGCGCGAATTGGAACTTGTCGAGGTGATTCGGTCGCTGACGCAGCCTGTGCTGGGTGTCTGCCTCGGCATGCAGCTACTTTGCGAGCATTCCGAAGAAAGCGACACGGCGTGTCTCGGCGTGATCTCTGCAAGCGTTCGGCGCTTCGAGGAAACACAGGATTTGTGCGTGCCGCATATGGGCTGGAACCGGCTGTCGCCAGCAAAACGGCATCCGTTGTTGAAGCATCTGGAAGAGGGCGATTGGGCGTATTTCGTGCATAGCTATGCTGTGCCGATGGGCAGCTACACGCTTGTAAGCAGCGATTATGGCGGTGCCTTTTCGGCGGTGATTGCCCGCGGGAATTTCCATGGCATGCAGTTTCATCCTGAGCGTTCAGCACAGGTGGGAGCGAAATTACTGAAGAATTTTCTTGAGCTTTGAGCGGATACGAGCCAGACGGGGCACAGCTCGCGTATACAAAGTAAAAAGCTTTGGGAACAGACGGAATGAATGTCGAAGTGATACCTGCAATCGATCTTCGCGGTGGACAAGTGGTCCGCTTGCGGCAGGGTGATTATGCGCAGGAGACGCGGTATGGAACCCTGCCATCCGAACTGGCGGCGCGTTACGTGCAGGCGGGAGCACGCTGGCTGCATGTCGTGGATCTCGATGGAGCACGTGCGGGAGATCTTGCTAATTTTTCCGTGATTGAAGCGCTTGCGAAGGCTGGCATGCGGGTGCAAGCCGGCGGCGGGGTGCGTGCGGAAGAAGATGTGCGCCGTCTTTTTGATGCCGGGGTGTCGCGTGTCGTGGTGGGTAGTACGGCGATTCGTGAACCGGAGCGTGTCGCTGCATGGCTTGCGGCGCAGGGTGCGGACCGTTTCACCATTGCGTTGGATACGCGCCGGCATGGAGAAGACTGGAGCCTGCCCAGTGCAGGCTGGACGGAGAGCGAGTCGCGCACGTTGGATGAATTGGCGCCCTGGTATGCAGCGCGTGGCGCGCGTCACCTGCTGTGTACCGATATCGAGCGCGATGGGATGCTGGCTGGTTTCAATCTCGACCTTTATCGTCATCTGGCGCAGATCGCGCCGCAGCTTGCAGTACAGGCGTCCGGCGGCGTGCGTTCGATAGAGGATATTCGTGCGGCACGTGAGGCCGGAGCGCGTGGCGTCATTCTCGGGCGGGCCTTGCTGGAAGGGCGTTTCGCGTTGGAAGAGGCTCTGACATGCTGAGCCGCCGCATCATTCCCTGCCTGGACGTGCGTGAAGGAAAAGTGGTGAAGGGCGTGCGTTTTCGCGATCACGTCGTAATGGGCGAGATCGTGGATCTGGCTTTACGTTATCGTGACGAAGGCGCTGATGAACTGGTGTTCTATGACATTACCGCCAGCCCGGAAGGACGCAGCGTAGATCGCAGCTGGGTGGAGCGTGTAGCGCGAGTGATCGACATTCCGTTCTGTGTGGCGGGAGGTATCCGTTCGGTGAGCGAGGCACGCGCTGTGTTGTATGCGGGGGCGGACAAGATTTCCGTGAACTCGCCAGCATTGGAGCGGCCGGAGTTGGTGGACGAACTGGCTATTGCGTTCGGGGTGCAATGCGTCGTGGTGGGAATCGATTCCTTGCGCGAGGCCGATGGCGAATGGCGCGTTCGGCAATACGCCGGCGATCCGTCCAAGACGCGGTGCTTGCCACGGCGCACGCTCGATTGGATGGTTGAAGTGCAGCAGCGTGGTGCGGGAGAGATCGTACTTAATTGCATGGATAACGACGGTGTGCGCAAAGGCTATGATCTGGAACAGCTCGCGGCGGCCAGGAAGGTATGCAAAGTACCGTTAATCGCATCGGGTGGTGCCGGAACCATGGTGCATTTTCGCGATGTATTTACGGAGGCAAGGGTGGATGGTGCCTTGGCTGCCAGTGTTTTCCACAGTGGTGTTCTCGCCGTTCCTGATCTCAAGCGTTACCTTCAAAGCGAGGGCGTCGTGATTCGTTTGCAAGAGACAGCCAGCCATGAATGACACGACCAGTGGGCGGAATCCTCTTGATCTATCCCATATCGACTGGGATAAGTCCGATGGATTGGTACCCGCGATTGTTCAGCATTGGCGGACGGGCGAGGTGCTGATGCTTGGTTACATGAACGACAAGGCACTTGCCTTGACGCAGACCAGCGGTCGGGTGACGTTCTTCAGCCGCAGCAAGCAACGCTTGTGGACCAAAGGCGAAAGTTCTGGCCATGTGCTGCATTTGAAATCCATCCACGTAGATTGTGATGGCGATACCTTGTTGGTTCTGGCTGATCCACACGGCCCTACGTGCCATCTCGGTACGACCAGTTGTTTTGGCGATGCCGTACGTCCCCCTCTGGCTTTTTTGGCGCAGTTGGATGCGCTGGTGGAAAACAGAAAAGCTCAGATGCCCGAGGGCAGTTACACCACCCGGCTTTTTCAGGCGGGCACGCGCCGGATTGCCCAGAAGGTGGGCGAGGAAGGTGTGGAAACCGCACTGGCAGCGGTGGCGCAGGGTGACGACGAGCTTTTGAACGAAGCGGCGGATCTGGTGTTTCACCTTACCGTACTGCTTCGTGCACGGGGATTTGGGTTTGCCGACGTGACGCGGGTCTTGCTGGATCGGCATGGTTAGTGCCACGGCACCGCCGAACGTTGCCGTCGTTGGAGGGCTAGATGGCGGGGTTTGCCCATCGTCCGGGGGCATCGCTCAGTCGTGTACGAACGTACACTCCCTCACGCTTCCCTGGCTGGCGACCAGGCAGATCCCGGCGCAGGCCACACGAATCCTGTAATCAGGCCCTACGTTGTTCCATCTCTTTTAAAGAATAAAGAAACAGACGTACTCAGTTTCATTATTGCGTTGTCGGACCCGCGCTGTTTGCTGAGGGAGGAGGTGGCGCGAACGGTACGGCTGGCCCTGGTGTGACATCCTTGCGCCATAGTGCCAGTTGTTGCGCGATTCCGGTGCCGACATCCATCTGCGGCTCGGAGGGTGTGAGCTTGTCTTGTTGCTCCCATTGGCGGATGTCGCGCTTGGCGAGCTGGAACGCGTCGACGAAGTTGTCGGTCTTGTTCAAGCCGTCAAGCAGCCACGCCTTGCCGAAATAGGTGATATCGGAATCACTGCCGCAACCGAACGAACTGCGATCGGTGCGTGCGGCAGTCAGCACGAGTGTGCCGGGACCACGCAGGTCCGGCACGAAACCACCGGAATAGCAGGCGTTCACTACCACGACTTTCCATTTGAAGTCGCGTTTTTTCAGGATGCCTGCCAGATCCGTTGCGCCGATCTGATCGAGCGGCAGCGGATCCATATCGACCAGCAGGTTGTGATCTTCGTCGCCGTGAGAGGTCATGTAGAGCACTAGGACGTCTTGTTTCGGATCCATCACGTTTGTCAGTTCGTCCAGAGTCTGTTCGAGGTTACTCCAATCGGCGAGCGGGTAGGTTTGCAGGGTGGATGGATTGTTTTCCAGCACCAGGGCATGTGCCGTGGGACCAAAACGCTTGGTGAAGAGTTGCGCGGCGTATTCAGCCTCATTACGGAAAACGTCTTCGCTGCCGTCGCCGGCAAAGGTGACGAGATAAAGGTTGGGTTTCCCGGGAACGCGCGGGTTTAGCTTGGCTACTGCCTGACGCACCATCGTCGGCTGTCCATAGATGACTTGTTCCGGCGAAGGTCCCTGGTTTGGCCAGTTGTCGTCGCCCTCGGCATTGTCATCCGCATCGGTGGTGGAGGCGTTTGGCGCGGGCGCCGTGCTGCTGGCGGTTGCCATCGACGCTTGTTCGCTATTTGGCGTGCGATGCCCGGTTATCAGCAACATCATCAACACGCCAGCAGCGAAGGCGAGCAGGGCGGTCAGTAGAAGACGCATACAAGTTGCTCAGGGCTGGATGGCGTCGAAACTGGTGTAAGCCGGATGCCGTGGCTGTCCAGGAACTTCCAGGGGCGGCCGCAGCAACCATCCGGTCCGCAGGCCGGCGTCACGTGCGGCGTCCAGTTCTTCTATGACGTCGGAGAGAAAAAGGATGTGCTCGGGGCGTTCGCCGATGGCATCGGCGATGCGAATATAGGAGGCCTTTTCCCTCTTGGGGCCAGTTTCGGTGTCGAAATAGCCGGCGAACAGATGGCTCAGGTCTCCAGCATCGCTATAGCGGAAGAATAGTTTCTGCGCCTGCACCGAACCCGAGGAGTACACATAGAGGTGTAGCCCTTCGCCTCGCCATGTGTGTAAGCGGGCGGCTACTTCGGGATAGATATGGGCACGATATTCGCCAGTCTCATAGCCCTCTTTCCAGATCATGCCCTGCAATGCTTTTAGTGCAGTGGACTTGCGATCTTCGTCGATCCAGCGCAGCAACAGCTCGATGATTTCCTGGCGGCTGGCCTCGATGATATCGGCTTCCTTGGCCGCTTCGTGCAGCCAATGTTGCACGTCGGGGTGGTCGGAGTGGGTTTCGATATAAGCGGGAAGACGTTTGCGAGCGTAGGGAAACAGCACGTCCTTCACAAAGCTGATCGAGCTGGTGGTCCCTTCGATGTCTGTGACGATGGCGCGAATGAGGGTCATGAGGATAAACGGCGAATCGGGTTCTCAAGCTTAACCTGCACCCGCACAGGTGCAAGCGGCGGCCGTCTCAGGTCGACGTATAGAACGATGGAAACTGAATACCGCGGCAGATTTTCGCCGTGGAGGTCGAGAGATTGAGCGTCGCTTTTGACCTTGGATCGGGTCCAAGGCGTCCTGATCTTCGCCCGACGGAGTATCCAGGGGTGATTACGCTGTTGTGACGAGCGGCACCATTCGGGGAAAGCCATTGGCGATGTCCGAGCCGGTGAAATGAGCGACCCAGCCCTCTTTGTTGGTGAACAGGCGAATTGCCACGAAGTAGGGGGCCTCGCTCATGTCGAACCAGTGGCGGGTGCCGTCGGGCACGCCGATCAAGTCGCCTTGTTCACAGAGCACGTCGTAAACCTTGTTTTCGATGTGCAAGGTGAACTGGCCGGCACCGGCCACAAAGAAACGAACTTCATCCTCGCTGTGGGTGTGTTCGCTCAGGAATTTCTGGCGAAGCGCGGCGCGGTCCGGGTGATCGGGCTGCAGGCTCACAACGTCGACGGATTGATAGCCTTCCTCCCGAATCAGCCGATCGATGTCGTCACGATAAGCGGCGATTACTTCGTCTTGGCTGGCACCGGGAGCAATCGGATGGGTCGCCTCCCACTGTTCGAAGCGTACGCCGACCTCTCCCAGTTCTCGGGCAATGCCGGCGTGATCTTCATGGATCGATAGCGGATTCTCGGGATGGCTGGTGTCAAAAATGCGTAGGCGGCTCATGCGTTCAATCTCCTCAAGTCGAGTTCGCAGCCGAGCAGAAATTCCAACGCTTCCAGGTGCCGGCGCGCTTCGGCCATGTCATGTCCCCACGTATAGATGCCATGCCCATTGATCAAGTAGGCGTGCAGGGGCTTGCCTGCGTCGATCCATGCGTCGACCTGCGCTACCAGTTCGGGCATATGCTGGGTGTTGGGAAAGACAGGAATGTCCAGCGTACTTTCGTGCGTGGTGTGCCCGCGAAGTGCTTTTTGCAGTTCCCAGCCTTCGAGGCGGATGACGCCGTCGGCCGCGAAGAACCGCGATGCCACGCTTTGGATACGGGAATGCGTGTGCAGCACGACATTCATGTCAGGCCAGCGGCGATAGATCTGGGTATGCAATGCCGTCTCGGCGCTGGGACGCGATGTTGTGCCGACGGCCTTGCCATCCATGTCGACCAGCATGATGTCTTCGCGGCCGAGTTTGCCTTTGTCGCGCCCGGAAATGGTTATCGCGGCGTGATCGGCATTGAGGCGCATCGAAAAGTTACTGCTGGTGGCCGGAGTCCAGCCTTGCTGCGCAAATTCGCGCGCAGCATTGGCAATCGCGTCGGCGCGTGCGTGAAATAACGCGGCAGGGATAGAGGCTGGCAGGTCTTGACTCATGGCAAATGGACGTCCAAACAGAGCGGAACTATAACATGGCGATGGAAGTGCTAAATGCGAGTTATTCGCGAAAGGGCTTTCATGCACCCGGCGGAGTTACGATTTCGGGAGAGTCGCTGCGTTCCTGCAGTAGACGCACTGTGATGAGGATAGTCATGTCAGCACATGAAAATAACGAATCGCGTCGTCGTTTCCTGAAGCTTGCTGCCGGCACCGCTGCGGCGGTGGTGGTAGTGGGCGGATTGCCGCGTGTCGCCCGCGCGGACGATTTGCCCCATGTGTCCGAAAGCGATCCGACGGCCAAGGCCTTGGGATACGTGGAAGATGCTTCGAAGACCACAAATCCCAAGCACAAGCCTGGCGATGCGTGCGCCAACTGCCAGTTTTACTCCGGCGGTCCCACCGGTTTTGGACCTTGCCAGTTGTTTCCGGGTAAAGCGGTCAGCGCGAAGGGCTGGTGCATATCGCACACGCCGAAGCAGGCTTGAAGTCTCGCACCCATGGGTGGATCGCGTAGAGGCCGGCCGATGCCGGCCTCTTTGCTGTGTGCAAAAGAAAACGCCTGTACAGGACAGGCGTTTGATAAAAAACGAAGGGGTGTTGCAGAAGTGCTACCCGAGCGCGCCAGGTCGAGGAGCTGTGACCTGACGCGCCGGGTCGCGATCCGGGGCCCACTGCCAAGTGATCAACCCACGGGCTGATGATGATACTCCGGTTGACTAGCCTGAGGCGGATCGCGGTTGGAAAATTCTGACGCACAAAAATTTTCTTGTTTATTTTCAAATAGTTGCAAGAAGAATTGATGGCGGTTTACAAGATTTATTAAGCTGTCGTTAGCGCGTAGATCGTGCCGATTTGCCTCTAGATGTCGACTTTTTGACGCTTTTCGCTGCTGTTCACGACTTTATTGAACGATTGGCAATACGCAGGCGACTATGGCGAATCCCATAGGAGAAATAAATCGCAAACCCGAACAAGGTCCAGACGACCATCAGCGCCCAGTTGAACCAGTCCATGGTGGCCAGCAGGGCCAGGCAGCTGAGGACCCCCGCCACACAGATAAAGGGCGCCCACGGAACACGGAAAGTGCGTGGCAGTTCGGGAGAGGTGTAACGCAGGATCAGAACGCCTGCGCAAACGGCGACAAAAGCGATCAGCGTGCCCATGGAGGTGAGGTTCGCCAGCAAGTCGAGCGGGAATATCGCTGCGAGTATCGCGATGCCCGCGCCGGTGATGAGCGTATTCAAATGAGGCGTGCGATAGCGCGGATGAATGCGGTTGAACACCTTCGGCAGCAGGCCGTCACGCGCCATGATCATGAAGATGCGCGGCTGCGCAATGATCATGACCAAGATGACCGATGACAGGCCGATCAAAGCGCCGATCTCTACGATCAGGCGTAGCCAGCCCAGCTCAGGATGCGCCCTGATGGCCGTGACGACAGGCTCATCTGTGCCAAGTTGTGTGTAAGGAATGAGACCCGTCAGTACTGCCGCCATCGCCAGGTACAGCACGGTACAGATCACCAGCGATACCAGTGTGCCAAAGGGAAGATCGCGCTGCGGGTTCTTGCATTCTTGTGCGGCGGTCGAGGTGGCCTCGAATCCGATGTAGGCGAAAAACACCATGGCCGCCCCGCGCATGATGCCTTCCCAGCCATACTTGTCATGGCCTTGCGGCGCCGGAATGAAGGGATGCCAGTTGGCAGGATTCACGTAGCGATAACCCACCACGACGACGACCACGATCAGGCCAACCTTGAGCAGCACCATCATAAAGTTGATGCCGGCTGACTCGCGAATGCCGATGTAGCACAGCCAGGTCAATGCCAGCACGATGGCAACGGCCGGTACGTTGATAAGGTGCCCTGTGGCGACCAGTGCGCCATTCGTATAGGCAAAGGGCGCGTCGGTCAGCGAGGCCGGAAGGTCGATGCCCATGTGATCGAGCAAGCTGGTGAAATAACCCGTCCAACTGGCGGCAACGGCGGAAGCGGAAATGCCGTATTCGAGCACCATGTTCCAGCCAATGAACCATGCTATCAATTCGCCGAGCGTGGCATACGCATAGGAATAGGAGCTGCCTGAAATGGGAATGAGCGTGGCGAACTCGGCATAGCAAAGCGCTGTGAAGCCGCTGCAGATCGCGGCGAGTATGAAAGAGATCAATACGGCCGGACCGGCATGCTCGGCCGCCGCCTGACCCGTTACGACGAAGATACCGGTACCGATGACCGCGCCGATACCCAGTGCGGTGATGCCCCAGGGTCCCAGCGTTCGTCGCAGGCTTGGACCGTGCGAGTTTTCGTCGTCGGAAAAATCAGTCTTGCGGGCGAACAGCTGTTTCAGCATAGGGTTCCCTGAAATAGCGCCGGCACGGTGATTCACCGTGCCGGGCGATGTCGTGCCAAAAATTCGAACGTGTCTCAGGCCGGTTCAGTGCCATTGGCCAGATGACTCTTGCGATAGCCATACAGGTAATAGACCAGCAGGCCCACGATGCCCCAGCCAAAGAACACTTCCAGTGTCTTCAGCGGCAGATTGACGAACAGCAGAAGACAGCCGACCACTGCGAGCGGACACACTACCCACACTATGGGTGTACGGAACGGACGCTTGCGATCAGGCTGTTTGACGCGAAGAACCATCACGGCGATGGCTACCATCATGAAGGCAAACAGCGTGCCGGAATTGGTGATATCGGCGAGCTGCCCAACCGGATAGATGGCCCCGAAAATGGAGACGAAGATGCCGGTGATCAGGGTGATTACATGGGGTGTATGGAAACGTGGATGAATCTTGGAAAGAAAGCTGGGCAACAATCCATCGCGCGCCATCGTAAAGAAGATGCGCGTCTGTCCATATGTCATGGTGAGAATGACCGAGGGTAGGGCGATGCCCGCCGCCAGGCCAATCAGATTACCCAGCTCATTGTGATGGAGCACGCGCATTACATGTGCCAGCGCCTCTTTGCTGCACACGAGGGCTTGCGAAGCTTTGCAAGCGGCGGCCATTTCGGGTGTGCCGGGTTGCAGCGCCATGCCACCGGGACCGGTGACGGGTTGGGCACCGATCGATCCGATGGCTCCGTAACTCACAAGCAGATAGTAGACAGTGCAAACACCTAGTGAACCGATCAGGCCGATCGGGATGTTGCGATTCGGATTCTTTGTTTCCTCAGCCGCCGTGGATACGGCATCGAAACCGACGTACGCGAAGAAGATGGAAGCGGCTGCGCCAAGTACACCAATGCCGCCCATCGGGCTGCCCCAGCCGTTAGGAACGAAAGGCTTGAAATTGGGGTCCTTGACCGCCGGCAGCGCAACGAAAATGAAGATGGTGAGCGCAATGATCTTCACCACCACCAGCAGGCTATTGACCTTGGCTGATTTGGATGTGCCGATCACCAGCAGGAAGGTGATGACCAGGCCGATGAGAAACGCGAGCAGATTAAATGTGCCGCCGTCCATGGGACCGGTGCGCAGGAAACCAGGCAATCCGAATCCGGCATGCGCGAGAAGGCCGTTGACGTAGCCGGACCAGCCGACGCATACCGTGCTGGCCGCGATCGTGTATTCCAGTACGAGCGCCCAGCCGACAACCCATGCCAAACCTTCGCCAAGCACGCCATAGGTATAGGTGTACGCGGAACCAGCGACCGGAACCATCGACGCCAGCTCTGCATAAGCTAGCGCTGCCAGCGTGCAGACGATCGCGGCGATCACGAAAGAAATCATCATGCCGGGACCGGCTTTCTGTCCGGCTTCGGCGGTGAGTACGAAGATACCGGTGCCAATGATGGCGCCGATGCCAAGCATGGTGAGCTGAAACGCGCCAAGCTGTCGGGTAAGTGCCTTCTTTTCGGCGGTGGCGAGAATCTGGTCGAGTGGCTTGACGCGCTTGAAAAGCATGTAGGGGCTCCCTGGAAACAGGCGTCACATCTGTCCAGAGCCGGGCTGGCCATGGCATCGAACCGAGGTGACGCTCAACCATAGCGGAGCAGATGGAGGGGTACAAGCTGCGACGCAGCTATGATGAGCAACTTCGTCCGGCGCCTGTGTCACAAGTCATGTCCAACGCTGCTTCGCTGTTCGAGTCACTACAAAGCTACCGAACACGCCGCCCGGAAGAGACCGCGACGTGCGATCGGTTTCTTGAATTTCTCGTTTCCGCCCCGGCTGTTTTCATGCGCGAGCATGCGGCGGGACACTTCACGGGATCGGCTTGGCTAGTGAGTGCGGACGGTGAGCGTGCGTTATTAACGCATCACCGCAAGCTTGACCGATGGTTGCAATTAGGTGGTCACGCTGATGGCGACGAAGATCTTGCCCAAGTTGCCTTGCGCGAGGCGGAGGAGGAGTCTGGTATCGAAGACCTGCGCGTCGAAGGCGACATTTTTGACCTTGACTGCCATCTTATTCCCGCCCGCGGCAGTGAGTCCGCGCATTGGCATTACGATGTACGTTTCGTGGTACGAGCAATAAGGGACGAATGCTTTGTCGTCAGCGATGAATCGTTGGCGTTGGCCTGGAAATCGATTCGTGATATTGCGAACGACTTGAGCGCCGACACATCCTTGCGCCGCATGGCCTGCAAATGGCTGAGCGCGGAAAACCGCTATCAACCATAGCGTGCAGGAGCGGGATTGAGGTGTCCGCAGGCCTTGCAGGTACGGGCGTCCCTCGACGCATAGAAGCGATCGAAAACGGGCGGAAAATCCGCTTCAATGCTCTGCAAGGTGAAATATTCTTCGTAAAGTTTGTGGTTGCACTGCTCGCAGAACCACAGCAACCCGTCTTTTTCATGCGGAAGTCGGCGGCGCTCGATCACCAGGCCGATGGAGTCGGGCATGCGCTGCGGAGAATGAGGGACGCGTGGTGGCAGATAAAACAGTTCACCCGCACGAATGGGAATGTTGCGAGCGGCGCCATCGTCCTGCACCTTCAGTACCATCTCTCCTTCGATCTGGTAGAAGAATTCCGGACCTTCGTCGTAGTGATAGTCCGTGCGTGCGTTAGGACCGCCGACGATCATGATGATGAAGTCGCCGTCGACAATGCATTTGTTGCCGACGGGCGGCTTGAGCAGATGGCGATGCTCGTCGATCCAGCGCTGGAGGTTAATGGGAGGAGGCAGGCTCATCAGTAGGGTCTCCGCACACCTGCATGCTTTCTGCAAAAGCAGGTATCGATTTCAAACTTCCAGCGTAGCCAGGTCACCTTTTTCTTCCAGCCAGTTTTTGCGATCACTGGCGCGTTTCTTCGCCAGCAACATGTCCATGAGCTTGGCGGTGCCTTCGCTGTCGTCCACGGTCAGTTGCACGAGGCGGCGGGTGTCCGGGTAAATGGTGGACTCGCGCAATTGCGACGGGTTCATTTCACCGAGACCTTTGAAGCGGGTGACTGTTACCTGGCCTTTCATCTTCTCGCGTTCGACGCGTTGGAGCATGGCGGCTTTTTCATTTTCGTCGAGGCAGTAGAACACTTGCTTGCCTACATCGACGCGGAATAACGGCGGCATCGCCACGAAGATATGTCCTTCGCGCACGAGGGCGGGAAAGTGGCGAAGGAAAAGTGCGCTAAGCAGGGTGGCGATATGTAGCCCATCGGAATCGGCATCGGCAAGAATGACCACCTTGCCGTAACGCAGCCCGCTTAGATCATCCTTGCCGGGATCGCAGCCGATCGCCACGGCCAGGTTGTGCACCTCTTCGGAGGCCAGCACCGACGTGGATTCCACTTCCCACGTGTTGAGGATCTTGCCGCGTAACGGCAGGATTGCCTGGAACTCCTTGTCGCGTGCTTGCTTGGCACTGCCGCCAGCGGAATCGCCTTCCACCAGGAAAAGCTCGGTTCGGGTGAGATCGGTGGCGGTGCAGTCGGCAAGCTTGCCGGGAAGGGCCGGTCCTTGCGTAATCTTCTTGCGCACGACTTGCTTGGCGGCTTTCAGTCGCGCGCTTGCGCGTTCAATGGCCAGTTGCGCGATGCGTTCACCGAGATCGACGTGTTGATTCAGCCACAGGCTGAAAGCGTCGTGTATCACGCTTTCCACCAGTGCAGCAGCATTACGTGAGGAAAGGCGTTCCTTGGTCTGCCCGGCGAACTGTGGATCTTGCAGTTTCGCCGAGAGCACGAATGCCAGTCGTTCCCATACGTCTTCCGGCGCAAGCTTGACGCCGCGCGGCAAGAGATTGCGGATATCGCAGAATTCGCGCACGGCGTTGGTGAGGCCGGTACGAAGCCCGTTGACGTGCGTGCCGCCTTGCACGGTGGGGATGAGGTTGACGTAGCTTTCCTGCACCAGTTCGCCTTCCGGCAGCCAGGTGAAAGCTACATCGAGCCCTTCCGTTTCGCGTGCGACGTGATGCACGAACAGATCGGCGGGCAGGCATTCGGCTCCGTCGAGTTCACCACGCAGATAATCGCGCAGGCCGTCTTCGTAGTACCACTCGCTGACCTCGCCGCTGGCTTCGTCAACGAGTTTGACGTTGAGACCGGCGCAGAGCACGGCTTTGGCGCGCAACAGGTGCTTGAGTTTCGGCAGCGAAATCTTCGGCGTATCGAAGTATTTGGGGTCGGCCCAGAAGCGTACGGTCGTGCCGGTTTTTTTCTTCGGGACGGTGCCAATGGTCTCTAGCGGGCTGACGCGGTCGCCATGCGCGAATGTCATGCGATATTCGTTGCCGTCGCGACGGATGGTGACTTCCACCTTGTTCGACAACGCGTTGACCACGGACACGCCCACGCCGTGCAGGCCGCCGGAGAAGTTGTAGCTCTTGCCGGAAAATTTGCCGCCTGCATGCAAGCGGGTCAGGATCAATTCCACGCCGGGAATGCCTTCTTCCGGATGGATGTCCACGGGCATACCGCGTCCGTCGTCGCTCACTTCCACTGAGCCGTCGACATGGACGATCACCTCGATCGATTTGGCGTGGCCCGCAAGCGCTTCGTCAACCGAGTTGTCGATGACTTCCTGCGCCAAGTGGTTGGGGCGCGTCGTATCCGTATACATGCCCGGACGGCGCTTGACCGGATCAAGACCGGAGAGAACTTCGATATCGGCGGCGTTATAGCGACTGCTCATGCGTGGCTAGTGTGTGTTTGATACGGGGTTAGCCGCGGGAGGATGGTCGGGTAAGCCGGGAAGGTCAAGAGCTTGCGATGCCTGCTTCTTCTGTTGCTTGCGGCAAGGGAGGGGAAAGAAAGCTAGAGCGGGGCGCAGTGCTTTTCCAGCCAAGCCAAATCTGCGTCGTCCAGCAAGGGCGCCAGTGCGGCGCGTACCGTAGCGTGATAGTCGTCCAGCCAGGCGCGTTCATCAGGGCTCAATAGCCCAGGCTCCAATGCACGGCGGTCGAAGGGGCAGAGGGTCAGGGTCTCGAAAGCGTAGAACTCACCAAATTCGGTTTGTTCGGCTTCGGCCACCACGGCAAGGTTCTCGTGCCGGATGCCATGTCGTGCCGGCTTATATAAGCCTGGCTCAATAGACGTGATCATGCCGGGCTCGAGAGGAACCAGTGTGCTGCCAGATACCGGGGGGCGGATGCCATGCGGGCCCTCGTGCACATTGAGGAAATAACCCACACCATGGCCGGTACCGTGGCCGTAGTCCATGCCGCTGGCCCAGAGGGGTGCACGAGCCAGTGCATCCAGTTGGGGGCCGCTGGCGCCTTTAGGGAAGCGTGCGCGCGACAAGGCGATCATGCCTTTCATCACCAGGGTGGCGTCGCGCCGCTGTTCAGAAGTGGTCGGTCCCAAGGCGAGCACCCGCGTAATGTCGGTGGTACCGCCCAGGTACTGGCCGCCGGAGTCAATCAGCAGCAAGCCATGCCGTTGCAGTGTGTTATGCGATTGCGCCGTGGCGCGATAGTGAGGAAGCGCCCCGTTTTCCATGTAACCGGCAATGGTGGCGAAACTCTCACCGATGAAATCGGGCTGTGCCGATCGTTCATCCCGCAGAAGCGCGTCGACGTCCAGCTCGGTTTGCGTCATGCCAGCCGTGAGGCGTTCTTCCAGGCGGCGAAAAGCACGTACCAGTGCGGCGCCATCGCGACGCATGGCTTCCCGGATATGATCCAGTTCCACCTCGCTCTTGACTGCCTTGAATGCGATGGACGGATTCGGACCTTCGATACGTGTAACTTGCGAGGGCAGCGTCCGCAGGACGTCGCTGACTACGCGGCCGGGGTCGAATAACAAAGTGTCGCCAGCGCCGAGCTCACCCAAGGCGTCATTGATCGTGGCGTAGGCGGCAGTGCGGATGCCATCACGAGTCAGGGATGCGACGAGTTCATCGTTGAGCTTGGCGCGCTCCACAAACAGTGTTGCCTGCCCGGAAGCCTCGACCAACAGGTGTGCCAGGAAGACCGGATTGCATTCAACATCGCTGCCGCGAAGATTGGTGAGCCAGGCGATATCGTCAAGGCTGGATACCAAATGATGTGTAGCGTGTTGCCTGCGCAACGCCTGGCGCAGTTTCTCGAATTTGTCTGCACGCGATAGCCCAGCGTAGCGGAGTGGATGTTCGAATACGCGGGCGTTGGGCAAACCAGGGCGGTCCAGCCAGATCTTGCCGGGCAGATCCAGATCCGCCCTGAGAACGGCGCCGACACTGCTGAGCAGGCGTTCGATTTGTCGCTGTGCCGCGACTGACACGCTGTCGCCGGCGACAGCTACCACGTCGCCTTGGTGCAGATGCTGCTGCAGCCATGTCAGATGTTCCGGAGCGTGGGCGATGCGCTGCTTCATCAGCGCGATGCCGCTGCCGCCTAGCTGTTGTTCTGCTTGCGAGAAATAGCGCGAATCGGTCCACACCCCGGCTTCTTTGGCCGTGATCAGCAGCGTACCCGCCGAGCCATCGAATCCGGAAAGCCATTGACGGGCTTGCCAGTGCGCTGGCAGATATTCGGAAAGATGAGGATCGGCTGTGGGAACGATACAAGCAGCCACGCCATGCTTGCTCATGGCTTCGCGCAGGGCAGCGATGCGGGTGGGAATCGGAGTGCTCATCAGCGCATGGTAGCAGGCAATATCGCCAGCGCTTCAGTGCTGAAAATGCAATGCTCCGTAAGGTACGACCGCTGGGCGGCGTGGCTTGCTTTCTTGACGCTTAGATGGTCTTGAGGAACGAGGAAGGATGTCGCGTTGCTAGCGCGGCATTATGTCTCGGACTAGTCATGGCTTGCTGCAGCGCGATATCCTATGCAGGTCGTCCCCACGACAACATCCCGTCAGCCTCCCTAAGAGTCGTTCGTGAACAAGCGTTCCCTCGTCTCCGCTTTGCGCTGGTCATGCGCAGGCCTCGCCGTGTTTCTCGGCGGTTGCAATATGGAAGTCCTGTCGCCGAAAGGTGACATCGGTATGCAGGAAAAGTCGTTGATCCTGATTGCCACGGGCTTGATGTTGCTCGTCGTCATCCCGGTCATTGCCATGACCCTTATCTTTGCGTGGCGCTACCGTGCCTCCAACACCAAGGCCACCTACGCGCCGAAGTGGTCCCACTCGACGGCTATCGAAGCCGTGGTGTGGACCATCCCGTGCATCATCATCGCCATCCTGGCGACGATTACCTGGCGCACCACGCATACGCTCGATCCTTATAAGCCCCTGAAGTCCGCGGCAAAACCGATCACCATCCAGGCGGTGGCGATGGACTGGAAGTGGCTCTTTATCTATCCGGATTACGGTGTTGCCAGCGTCAATGAAATCGCCTTCCCGACGAACGTGCCGGTGCATTTCGAAATCACGTCGGACTCGGTGATGAATGCGTTTTTCATTCCGCAGCTCGGTAGCCAGATCTACGCGATGGCCGGCATGGAAACGCAGCTTAACTTGATCGCGAAGGAGCCCGGCAACTACACCGGCCTTTCGAGCAACTACAGCGGCCCCGGTTTCTCCGATATGCATTTCATTGCGGAAGCAACGTCGCAGCAGGGCTTTGCGGACTGGATCAATAAGGCCAAGGCCAGCTCGGTCAGCCTCGATGACCAGACCTACCACGCGCTATCGCAGCCCAGCGAAAAAGTGCCGGTGTCGTACTACGCGAACGTCACCCCGGGCATGTTCAGCAGCATCATCAATCAGTACATGGGCGACATGTCGATGGGCAAGATCGGCGCCACGCCCCCGCCTGCGCAAGCGAGCGCGATTCCCTCGCACAACGATCACGCCAAGGCTGCGGAGTAGGCCATGTTCGGAAAACTTTCATTATCGGCCATTCCTTTCAATGAGCCGATCATCATGGGCACCTTGCTGATGGTGTCTCTTGCCGGTGCGGCGCTGCTTGGCTGGGTGACATTCCAGCGCAAGTGGGGCTATCTGTGGAGCGAATGGTTCACCACGGTGGATCACAAGCGCATCGGCATCATGTACGTGATTTTGGCATTGGTCATGCTGCTGCGCGGCTTCGCCGATGCCATCATGATGCGCGCCCAACAGGCGATTGCCTCGGCGGATGCGGCTGGTTATCTACCGCCCCACCATTACGACCAGATCTTCACCGCCCACGGCGTGATCATGATCTTCTTCGTCGCCATGCCATTCGTGGTGGGCCTGATGAATCTGGTCGTGCCGTTGCAGATCGGTGCGCGCGACGTGGCCTATCCGTTCTTGAACTCGTTCAGCTTCTGGCTTACCGCCTCTGGCGTAGTGCTGGTGATGTTGTCGATGTTTGTCGGTGACTTTGCTGCTACTGGGTGGCTGGCCTACCCGCCGCTGTCGGAGTTGAAGTTCAGTCCTACCGTAGGCGTGGACTACTACATTTGGGCCTTGCAGCTCTCCGGTTTGGGTACCACGCTCAGTGGCATCAACTTCATCGTCACCATTCTGCGCATGCGCACGCCCGGCATGAAGCTGATGCAGATGCCGGTGTTCACCTGGACGGCGCTGGTCACCAACATCCTGATCGTGGCGGCGTTCCCGGTATTGACGGTGGCGCTGGCGTTGCTCGCGGCCGACCGTTATCTGGACATGCACTTCTTCACCAACGAGCTTGGCGGTAACGCCATGCTGTACATCAACTTGATCTGGATCTGGGGTCACCCGGAGGTCTACATCCTGATCCTGCCGTGTTTCGGTGTGTTCTCGGAGGTGGTTGCGACCTTCTCGGGCAAGCCGCTGTTCGGCTACAAATCGATGGTATTGGCCACAGCCGCCATCGGTGTGCTCTCCTTCATGGTGTGGCTGCATCACTTCTTCACCATGGGTTCGGGCGCTGACGTGAATGCCTTCTTCGGCATTACCACGATGATCATTTCGGTGCCGACAGGGGTGAAATTGTTCAACTGGCTGTTCACCATGTATCGCGGCCGCATCCGTTTCACCTTGCCGATGATGTGGACGGTAGCTTTCATGGTCACGTTCACCATCGGTGGTATGACCGGCGTGTTGATGGCCGTGCCCGGTGCGGATTTCGTACTGCATAACAGCCTGTTCCTGATTGCGCACTTCCATAACGTGATCATTGGCGGTGTGCTGTTCGGTTGTTTTGCGGCGATCAACTACTGGTTCCCGAAGGCTTTCGGCTTCAAGCTGGAAGAGCGCTGGGGCAAAGCCTCCTTCTGGTGCTGGGTGGTGGGCTTCTATATGGCCTTCATGCCGCTGTATGTGTTGGGCCTGATGGGCATGACGCGCCGTATGAATCACTACGCCAACCCAGCCTGGCAGCCCTACCTGATCGTAGCGGCCGCTGGCGCAGGCATCATTGCGCTGGGTATCGGTTTCATGGTGCTGCAGTTCGTGGTGAGCGTGCGCAACCGCGCGGAGAACCGCGATCTGACGGGTGATCCCTGGGGCGGTCGTACGCTGGAATGGTCCACCAGTTCGCCGGCACCGTTCTACAACTTTGCCGTGTTGCCACAGGTGGAAGAACTGGATCAATTCTGGGCCGACAAGGTACATAAGCGTGCTTATAAGCGTCATGAGCACTATGCGGACATCCACATGCCGCGCAATACGGGCGTGGGCGTGTTCATGGCTGCGTTCGGTACCGTGCTTGGCTTTGCCATGGTGTGGCATATCTGGTGGCTCGCCATCGCCGGCCTGGTGGGCATGATCGGTTCGTTCCTCAGCCGCGCCTATGACACGGATGTGGATTACTACGTGCCCGGTGTCGAAGTCGAGAAGATCGAGCGCGCACGCCTGGTGCCGTTGCACAAGCTGATCGAAAACGTGGATCCGGCATCGGCCGGCCAGAAGGTTGCTTAAGCCATGAGCAGTTCCGTTATTACCGCTAATCATGACGTTGTCGCGCACGGCGTAGACGGGCATCACGAACATCACGACGACGGAGCCAAGACCCTGCTGGGGTTCTGGATCTATCTGATGAGCGACTGCCTGATTTTTTCGGCGTTGTTCGCTTCATTCGCTGTGTTGTGCAATGCCACCGCGGGTGGCCCGACCAGCAAGGAGCTGTTTGACCTGCCTTATGTGCTGGGTGAAACGATGCTGCTGCTGGTCAGTAGTTTCACGTTCGGCGTGGCAATGCTGAACATGCATGCCGGCAAGCGCAACAAGGTGATGGGCTGGCTGTTCATCACGTTCCTGTTTGGTTTGGGCTTCGTGGTGATGGAAGTGCGCGAGTTTGCGCACCTGATTCATGAAGGTGCCGGCCCGAACCACAGCGCGTTCCTGTCATCTTATTTCACGTTGGTCGGCACCCATGGGCTGCACGTGACCTGTGGCCTGATCTGGATCGTAGTGATGATAGACATGGTGCGGCGCTTCGGCCTGACCGATGCCGTCACCCGCCGTCTGTCCTGCCTCAGCCTGTTCTGGCATTTCCTGGATGTGGTCTGGATTTGCGTGTTCACCATTGTTTATTTGCGGGGAGTGCTCTGATGTCAGCCCACCTCAGTCATGCACATGGCACGGACCATCAGCACGCCGACCACGGCACGCTGAAGTCTTACATTGTCGGTTTCGCGCTCTCCATCATCCTGACCCTGATGTCGTTCGGCTGCGTGATGTCCGGTGCCGTGCCGCATCATCTGATCTTGCCGGGCATCATGATCCTCTGCGTGGCCCAGATTCTGGTGCAGCTGATGTTCTTCTTGCATCTGAGCACCAAGCCGGGTCAGCGCAATAATCTGTCCATTGGCGTGTTCACGTTGCTGATCATTGCCATCATCGTGGTGGGTTCGTTGTGGGTGATGCACAACATGAATACGTACATGATGCATCCCGTTACCCAGTCGATGTCCTCGAGCATCGGCTGAGACAGCTTTTGAGCCCCGCCGTCACAAGCGGGGATCAGACCAGCCGGGTGCCTTTGGCGTCCGGCTTTTTTTGTTAAAGCGTCGCTGGATGCTGCGCTTGGTCTGCGTCAGGGATCATCCTGGACGGGATGAGGCATGGCCGTGCGGACTGAATTTTTTCGAATTCTAGGGATGCTGGCATCTCGCAGCTGGAACGATCTGCCGCTAAAATGCTGATTTCCAGCACGGCTTCTTTCCATGACCCCCCTGATTTTCGTCACTGGCGGTGTGGTGTCCTCACTTGGCAAGGGCATCGCAGCGGCGTCGCTTGCGTCCATTCTTGAGGCGCGCGGCCTTTCGGTCACCATGATGAAGCTCGATCCCTACATCAATGTGGATCCGGGCACGATGAGCCCCTTCCAGCACGGTGAGGTCTATGTGACCGATGACGGTGCTGAAACTGACCTCGATCTGGGCCATTACGAGCGCTTCGTCCACACCCGCTTGACCGGCAAGAACTCCATCACCACCGGCAAGATCTACGAGTCGGTGATCCGCAAAGAGCGCCGGGGGGACTATCTGGGGGCGACGGTCCAGGTCATTCCGCATATCACAGACGAGATCAAGCATTGTATCCATGAGGCCACCCGTGGTTTCGACGTCGCCCTGGTCGAGATCGGCGGTACGGTAGGTGATATCGAGTCCCAGCCGTTCCTTGAGGCCATCCGTCAGCTTCGGATCGAGCACGGTCCGGAGAAGTGCGTGTTCATGCACCTCACCCTGGTGCCCTACATCAAGGCCGCTGGCGAGATCAAAACCAAGCCAACTCAGCATTCGGTCAAGGAACTACGCTCCATCGGCATCCAGCCGGACATCCTGCTCTGCCGTTGCGAGCAGCCGCTGCCGGACACCGAGCGCCGCAAGATCGCCTTGTTCACGAACGTGCCCGAGCAGGCGGTGATCAGTGCCGCCGATGTGGACATCATTTACAAACAGCCGCTTTGGCTTCACCAGCAGGGGCTGGATGACATCGTGGTGAAGCGGTTGGGCCTGGACGCCAAGGTTGCCGATCTTTCCGCCTGGCAGCGTACGGTGGACGCCGTCGAGCATCCAAAGGACGAGGTCAATGTGGCCATCGTCGGCAAATATGTCGAGCACAAGGACGCCTACAAGTCCCTGGGCGAAGCACTCCGGCACGGCGGCATCAAGCAGCAGGCACGTGTCAATTTGCAATGGATCGATTCCGAGCAGATCGAGGCCGAAGGTGCGGCCAAGGTGCTGGGAGGGGTAGACGCCATCCTCGTCCCTGGCGGCTTTGGCAAGCGCGGCTTCGAAGGCAAGATTCTAGCGGCGAAATACGCGCGCGAGCATGGCGTTCCTTATTTTGGCATTTGCTATGGCATGCATGCTGCCGTGGTGGATTTCGCACGGCACGTCGCGGGTTTTGCCGATGCGGACTCCAGTGAAAACGACCGGCATACGGCGAATCCCGTGATCGCCTTGATTACGGAGTGGACCACGACGACCGGTGAGGTCGAGCAGCGCAGTGAACGCTCGGATCTCGGTGGCACGATGCGGCTGGGTGCGCAAGAGTGCCGTCTCAAAGCCGGCACGCTGGCGCGCCAGCTGTACGGGCAGGACATCGTGCGTGAGCGGCATCGTCACCGCTACGAATTCAATAATCGCTATCGCCAGGCGTTTGAGGATCTGGGGTTGGTGATCTCCGGTAAGTCGATGGACGATCTGCTGGTCGAGATTGTCGAATTGCCACTGCAAAAGCATCCGTGGTTTCTTGCCTGCCAGGCGCATCCTGAATTTACCTCGACGCCTCGTGATGGCCATCCGCTCTTCATCGGCTTCGTTCGCGCCGCGCGCGAATACAAGGCGGTGCGCGATGGCCAGAAGCTGGCGAGGGAGTCGGTCGCATGAGGCTGTGTGGTTTCGAGATCGGGCTGGACCAACCTTTGTTCTTGATTGCCGGCCCTTGCGTCGTCGAATCCGAGCAATTGCAGGTCGATACTGCGGGCACTCTGAAGGACATCACTCGCAAGCTCGGCATCCATTTCATCTTCAAATCCAGCTTCGACAAGGCGAACCGCTCCTCAGGCGGCAGCTTTCGCGGTCCGGGTATGGAAGAGGGGTTGCGTGTGCTGGCGGAAGTGAAGCGTCAGGTGGGCGTGCCAGTGCTTACCGATGTGCACGAGTACACACCGATGGATGAGGTGGCGGCCGTGGTGGATGTGCTGCAGACGCCGGCTTTTCTCTGCCGCCAGACGGACTTTATTCAAAACGTGGCCAGGGCCGGTAAGCCGGTCAATATCAAGAAGGGCCAGTTTCTTGCGCCTTGGGATATGAAAAATGTCGTAGCCAAGGCCAAAGCCGTCGGCAACGAAAACATCATGGTGTGCGAGCGTGGTGCCAGCTTTGGCTATAACAATCTTGTCTCGGACATGCGTTCGCTCAGCGTGATGCGCGAAACCGGTTGTCCTGTCGTGTTTGACGCGACGCATTCAGTGCAACTGCCGGGGGGGCAGGGCACCAGTTCGGGCGGACAGCGGGAGTTCGTGCCCGTGCTGGCGCGTGCGGCGGTAGCCGTGGGCATTGCCGGCTTGTTTGCGGAGACGCACCCGGATCCGGATAAGGCACTCAGTGACGGACCTAATGCGTGGCCGCTTGGCAAAATGGAAGCCTTGCTGCAAACACTGCTTGAGCTGGATACCGTGACCAAGCGGCACGGTTTTCTTGAACAGCAGTAAAGCTGCTTCTCTCCGCATTCGGAATGCGGGGAGTCGTCATGGATGGCAATTTAGGGGAACACGGACGAGAACCTGCGTGGACCTGATCCAGTGCTGAGGAGAAGGACACGCTTGCGTGACCTGCTGTTGCGCGGAACAGCGCAAGGAACAGCGTGTGCAGCAAACAATGGAGTGTTCGGCAAGCCTTGCTCTCATTCCAGTCGCTCTCGTGGAATGAGAGAGGATTTTGTATCGGCAAGCTTGAAGTAATCAGTTACTTTTCAACCTTTCTTGAACACGCAGGAACATCATGACTACAGCCATCACCAGCATCCATGCCCGTGAAATTCTCGACTCTCGCGGCAATCCCACCCTTGAGGCGGAGATCACACTTGCCGACGGCGCATGGGGTCGCGCAGCGGTTCCTAGCGGTGCCTCGACCGGTACGCGCGAAGCGGTGGAGTTGCGCGATGGCGACAAGTCCCGTTATCTGGGCAAGGGCGTAAGAAAGGCAGTCGGCCACGTCAATGGCGAAATCGCTCACGCGCTGAAGGGTTTCGATGCGGCGGATCAGAAAGGTCTCGACGCTAAGTTGATCGCCCTTGACGGCACCCCGAACAAAGGGCGTTTGGGTGCGAATGCGCTCTTGGGGGTATCGCTGGCCGCTGCGCACGCCGTAGCTGCATCCCGTCGCGAGCCGCTGTGGAAGTATTTGTCGAATGGCAAGCCCGGCGTTTTGCCGGTGCCGATGATGAACATCATCAATGGCGGAGCTCACGCCGACAATAATGTCGACGTGCAGGAGTTTATGGTGTTGCCAGTGGGTATGCCGAATTTCGCGGAAGCGCTGCGTGCGGGTGCTGAGATCTTCCATGCGCTGAAAGGCGTGTTGAAGGGCAAAGGACTTAATACCTCCGTCGGTGACGAAGGTGGCTTTGCACCAAACCTGCGGTCCAACATCGAGGCGCTGGATACCATTTTGGAAGCCGTGAACAAGAGCGGCTTCAAGATTGGTAGCGAGATCTTGCTCGGCCTGGACGTTGCAAGTTCCGAATTCTTCAAGGATGGCAAGTACGATCTGGAAGGTGAGGGCAAGGCCTATACGCCAGCACAGTTCGTCGATTTGCTGGCAAGCTGGGCACAGCAATATCCGATCGTCACCATCGAGGATGGCATGGCCGAGGGCGATTGGGATGGGTGGAAACTGCTTACCGACAAACTCACCAGCAAGGTGCAACTGGTGGGCGACGATCTGTTCGTCACCAATCCGGCCATTTTCCGTGAAGGCATCGAGAAGAAGATCGCCAATGCCATCCTGATCAAGGTTAATCAGATCGGCACGCTTTCGGAAACGCTCGAAGCCATCGCCATGGCGGATGCCGCCAAGTATGCGGCGATCGTCTCGCACCGTTCAGGCGAGACGGAAGACACGACTATTTCGGATATTGCGGTGGCTACCACGGCGACCCAGATCAAAACCGGTTCGTTGTGCCGTACTGACCGTGTGGCGAAGTACAACCAGTTGTTGCGTATTGAGGAACAGCTTGGCTCTGCGGCGCGTTATGCTGGTCGCGATGCTTTTCCGAACCTGACCCATCTACCCGGCTGAGCGAGGTTATCGGGCGCCCATGTTGCGTTGGATCGCCTTGATCCTGCTGCTTTTGTTGATTGGACTGCAGTGCAAACTGTGGTCCAGTCACGGCGGTATGTCCGAGGTGACCAGCTTGCGCGCGATGGTGAAAAAGCAGACCGACGAGAACAGCAGGCTCACGCAGCGGAACCAGGCGCTTGCTGCGGATGTGAGCGATCTCAAACATGGCGAGCAAGCGGTGGAAGCACGCGCACGTGCCGAGTTGGGGTTGATCAAGCCGGGCGAAACGTTCTACCAGGTTGTCGAAGAGCCGGCTAATGCGGCAAGCACCGCGCCGGTTCCCAGCGCTAGCGGCGGGAATCCTTAGCGCCCGTTTCTCATCCCCCCTTTCCGTATCAGAAAGGGTACGCAGGTAGTGCATTCATGACGACAGCAGACTACGAGTTGCCGTATGCCTATGGTCAGCCGCCATTGTCCGGTGAGTTGCGTGTTTTGCCGGAAGATTTTCGTGTTGACGAAGTTTTGGGATATGAGGCCGAAGGCGAAGGCGAGCATGTTCTGCTGTCGGTGGAAAAGCGGGACGCCAATACCGATTGGGTGGCACGCGAATTGGCACGGTTTGCCGGGGTGTCGCCGATGCAGGTCGGCTATGCAGGTTTGAAGGATCGACACGCCGTGACGCGTCAGGCCTTCACGGTGCAGTTGGCCGGTCGAGGGGAGCCGGACTGGACGACATTTCCGCATGAACAGGTCAAAGTACTTGCCAGCACACGTCACAAGCGCAAGCTCAAGCGCGGGGCGTTGCGGGGTAATCGGTTTGTGTTGGTATTGCGCAACGTAAGCGGTGATCGCCGTGCTGCCGAGGAGGTTTTGCGCGCTATCGCCCGCCGCGGCGTACCTAATTACTTTGGCGAACAGCGCTTCGGTCGAGAAGGCGGCAATGTCGCACAAGCCCGAGCGATGTTTGCAGGTCGACGCGTGGATCGAGACAAGCGCTCAATCTTGCTTTCTGCAGCCAGGTCACAGATTTTCAACAGTGTATTGGCCATTCGTGTCGAGCGCGGGGCGTGGGACAGTCCCTTGGACGGCGATGTTTGGTCGCTGGCCGGTTCGCGCTCCTGGTTCGGACCGGAGTCCTTTGACGAGGCGCTTGCCACGCGTCTTGCGCAAGGTGATATCCATCCATCCGGGCCATTGTGGGGCCAAGGTGAGCTGCCAACTCAACATATCGCGGCCGAGCTTGAACGTAGCGTGGCAGAAGCACATGCCGATCTCGCACAAGGCTTGGTTGCGGCGCGAATGGAGCAGGAGCGCCGCCCTCTGCGCTTGTTACCAAAGGACTTGATATGGCAGTGGCTGGACAGCGAATCACTTGAACTCAGCTTCGAGCTACCCGCGGGTGCTTATGCGACGGTAGTCGTGCGAGAGCTGATTGCGCAGGGTGCCTGAAAACGTATAGCGGATGATTGCCCGGTAGCTACACTGACCGCACGGTGCTGAGTGGCCTGGTGAGCCAGCAGACGCCGACATCTCCATGCGTTTGTTCTGTGTTGCTGTACCAGCCCTCCCCAGCTAACCCTTCAGTAACACGATGGTAGCGCCCGTGCCTCCTTGCACCGGACGGGCAGAAGCAAAGGCGATGACATCATTGCGACGCCGTAGCATGCGATCTGTGAGTGCTTTCAGGACCGGGCCGGCAGCTTTGGAACGTAAACCTTTGCCGTGAACGATACGTACGCAACGCAGCCCGCGTTCGGACGCTTGCGCCAGGAAGGCGACGATGGTGGCTTGCGCCGCGGCGACATTCATCTGATGCAGGTCGATATCGTCTTGTACGCTGTATTGTCCGCGCCGAAGCTGCCGCAATAACTTGGGAGGATACCCGTCGCGCAAGTAACTCAGTTCCTCTCCCACTTCTATCAGTGCTGGGTCAAACGCCATGTCCAACAATTCCCCAGGCACGGCCGCTTCATCAGCCTCCAGCATGTGTGGATGCGGTGCCGGCTTGGGCATCGCAGGTGGCGGTGCGACCGGATCAAGCCGCCGCACTTCGCCGATGGCTTCGCGAAACAGGCGACTATCCTCATCGTTGACGGGGGCAGGAGTACGGTGCTTCATGGAGTGCATCCTAGCGAATGGCATGGTGTGACGACGAGCTGCTGCGTATGGCGATACAGCGGTGAAACACGCAGCCTGCTCGGTTAGACTCCAGGGTTCAGGAAGCGCGTTCGGCTCACCGGAGCTGTCTCGCGCATCCCTCCAACGTTTTCGAATGGGTGAAGATGCGAGTTCTGGTCAGCAACGATGATGGCGTGGACGCACCCGGTATCCGCGTGCTTGCCGAGCGCCTCAGTGCGGTCGGCGAGGTGACGGTAGTAGCGCCGGACCGGGACCGTTCCGGCGCAAGCAATTCCCTCACGCTTGACGTGCCAATTCGCGTAGCGCGCATGGACAATGGCTATTACCGCGTAGCGGGTACGCCAACCGACTGCGTGCACCTGGCGCTGGCAGGCATGCTGGAGGAGGAGCCTGACATAGTCGTTTCGGGCATCAACAATTCTGCCAATCTTGGCGATGACGTGATCTATTCGGGTACCGTCTCGGCCGCCATGGAGGGACGGTTTCTGGGCCTGCCTGCCATCGCTGTGTCGCTGGTCAGCAAGGATCATCGTGGCGAGCACTACGAATCGGCGGCCAAGGCGGTAGTGTTGTTGATGGAGCGCCTGCTGATCGATCCGCTTCCTGCGGATACGATTCTCAATGTCAACGTGCCCGACCGTCCGTGGGGCGAGATTCTCGGTTTTGAAACCACTCGGCTCGGCAAGCGCCATCGCTCCGCTCCCTGTATCAAGCAAACCGATCCGCGTGGCAAGCCGATCTGGTGGATCGGTCCGGCGGGCGATGTGGAGGATGCTGGCCCAGGGACCGATTTCGATGCAGTCCACCGTGGCTACATCTCAGTGACGCCGATTCATGTGGATCTCACTCGCTTCCAAGCGCTGGAAAAAGTCAGTACCTGGGTGCGAGCCTTGACCCATGGCATGAGTGACAAGGCCAATGGCAAAGCAGCGTGAAGTGAACGTGCATCCATTGCCGCCATCTGCCTTGAAAGGCGAGGGCATGACCTCGCAGCGTGCCCGTGATCGCCTGGTTGCCAAGCTGAAAGAAGAAGGTATTCGGAATCAGCGTGTACTCGATGTTTTGCGGGAACTGCCTCGCCATCATTTCATCGACCAAGCCTTGCATTCTCGCGCTTACGAGAACACGGCATTGCCGATTGGTCATGGCCAGACTATTTCGCAGCCATGGGTGGTGGCGCGCATGACCGAAGCTTTGCTGGAACCTTTTGAAGCAAAATCGGGGCGGCCGCAAAAGGTGCTGGAGATCGGGACCGGTTCTGGCTATCAGGCAGTCGTGCTCGCTCGTTTGGTGCCCCAGGTCTACACGGTGGAGCGCATCGAAGAGTTGCTCCGCCAGGCACGGCGACGTTTCCGACAGCTTGGTATCGACAACATTCGTTCGCGCCATGACGATGGCAAGCTCGGGTGGCTGTCGGAAGCTCCGTTCGATGCCATCATCCTCACGGCGGCGGGCGATGCGATTCCGACACAGGTCCTTGATCAGCTCAGCCCCGATGGCGTTCTGGTAGCCCCGGTGGGCTCTCCCAGCAGTCAAACGTTAATCCGCATGCGCGGTGATGGAAAAGGCGATTTCATGCAGGAAGAATTGGCAGCGGTCAGTTTTGTACCTTTGTTGGGTGGCATCGGCTGATGCGCTTGTTCGGAAAGCTTTATGCGCGCGTTCTGGTGTGGGCACGCGATCGTCGCGCGGTGTATTACTTGTGCGGGTTGAGCTTCGTGGAAGCTTTCATTTTTCCGGTCATGCCAGAAGTCATGTTGGCGCCCATGATGCTTGGCAAGCGGCATCGGGCTTTTTTCTACGCAAACATCAGCTTGTTGTTCTCGCTGCTCGGCTCATTAGTCGGCTATGCATTGGGGCATTGGGCTTTCCACGCGCTGACTCCGTTGCTGCAATCGTTGCATCTTTACGATTCAATCGAGCGTGGGGTGGAGAACCTGCGCACGCAGATGCAGGAGCATTGGGTACAACTGCTGCTGGTTTTGACGCTTGCCGCGCTGCAGCCCGTCGTACCGATGAAATTCGTCACCTGGGCATCGGGGATTGTCGGTGTGCCGGTGATTCCATTCCTCGTGTGCATTTTGCTGGGGCGTGGCAAGCGCGTATGGTTGCTGGCGCTGTTGATTCGTCTGTTCGGCGAGCGTGCCGAACGGATCCTGCACAAGCATATCGAGTGGATAGGCTGGGCTGCGTTGGCGGTATTGGCTGTTTTGGCTGGATGGTGGGCGATCAAGCATTGAAGGCTGGGGGGACTTACGCGTGGTCCGCATGAAAACTGCGCGCGACCCCGTTATGCTGATGCGCATGAAAGGATTGATGCGATGGTCTGCAATTACCGCGATAGCTCTCTTCCTGACCGGCTGCAGCACGGTCGTGGTCCAACAGCCTCCTACGGCGGCCGGACGCTCCCATCCCGGGTCGGTTGCAGCGGCAGCGGCTTCTTATACGGTTGTCAAAGGCGACACGCTTTATTCAATTGCCTTTCGTAACGGCACTGATTTCCGGGAAGTGGCCCGGATAAACAATATTGCCCAGCCATACACGATCTGGCCCGGGCAAGTTCTAAAGCTTCCCGGCCACGGTTTGGTGGCCACACATGCAGCGCCGCCACCCGTGGTCAAGGTGTCACAGCGGAAACCGGTCTTCCAGACGGTGTCCGCGGCTCATACGACTACCACGGCCCAGCAACCTGTGCATGCCAGCTCGATGGCAACCGCCGCATCCGTGGCGCCGCCGAGTAACACTTCCGTCAGTCCTCCGCCAACCGCCACAACCGTGGTCCCCGTTTCCGCGAACGGATCTACGCGAACAGTGGCTGGCGTGAAATGGCGCTGGCCAGCTTCCGGTTCGGTGATCAGCCGTTTCCAGGCCAATGCCGCTATTCCGGGTATCGACATCGCGGGTAAAGAAGGTGAGCCTGTCGTGGCCGCCGCCGATGGCGTGGTCGTCTACAGCGGCAATGGCCTGGTAGGCTACGGTGAGCTGATCATCATCAAGCACAATGACAGCTTCCTCTCTGCTTACGGTCATAACCGCAAACGTCTGGTGACGGAAGGGCAGCAAGTGAAAGCGGGGCAGGAGATCGCAGAAATGGGATCGAGTGGCAGCCCTCGTGACGAGTTGCAGTTCCAGATTCGCAAAGATGGCAGTCCGGTCGATCCGCTTGCGTATTTACCGTCGCGCTAACGACGTGCTGCTCTGAGTTTATGGCGCCGGTTCAACTGCCGGATGTCAGGTTTGCTTGTCGTCATTCGTGAACAAGCGTGAATGACGACAGATGATGTTGTGCGCGAATGCAAACCGGTTAGTGATGCGGGAAAGGCGAAAACTTAAATCCCGGGCAGGATGAAAGCCGCTACTACGCGTCGCCCTTCGTTGGCGAGCAGGTCATAAGTGCGTGCGGCCGCCGCATTGTCCATTACTTCCACGCCGATGCCCTTGCGCAGGAAAGCTGCCATGAACGCGGCCGGTGGAAACTGCTGGCGCACGCCGGTGCCAAGCAGTACAACTTCCGGCTCAAGGCCAAGTACGTCTTTGACATGGGAGTCAGTCAGCGCCAGGGCACTGGTCACCGGCCACGCTTCTACCGCCCGCTGGGGTGAAAGCAGGAAACTTGCAGTCAATTCGCGATCGACGATCATGATGGCGCGTTCGGTGACACGACGTACGAACAGGTAATCACCGGGACGGTCGAGGGAGAGATCCATCCTCGTTTCTCCTCACCGGGGCAGCGCCAGTCGCGGGTCTTCTTCATTGCGCCGGAACAGCACGACGACGTGCCCGATCTCCTGTATGTTTTCAGCCCGGGTTCCTTCGATCAGAATCTGAATCTGTTCCTCGCGCTCGTCCTTGTCTCCTCCCGAGAGCTTCACCTTGACAAGTTCGTGGTGCGACAGCGCAAGGTCGAGCTCTTTCACCACCGCCCCGGTGGCCCCCTTGGCACCCAGCAGGATCACTGGATGGAGGTCGTGGGCGAGGCTGCGCAGGTAGCGTCGCTGAGAGGGGGAAATAGCCATGCGTTCAGTCTCGGATGCACTGCAAGGTAATCGTAAAGAGTATCATGTCTGCTTCCTGTTCCCGGTCCTTTGCCGACCCATGCCTCGCAGCAAGAGTAGTTCCCGCTGGCTGCGGGAGCATTTCGATGACATCTATGTAAAGAAAGCCCAGGCTGAAGGGTTGCGTTCGCGTGCGGTTTTCAAGCTGGAAGAGCTGATCGAGCGCGATCAGTTGTTGAAGCCGGGCATGCGGGTAGTCGACCTGGGGGCTGCCCCCGGCGGCTGGTCGCAGCTGGTTCGTCAGCGCCTAGGCGATAGTGGTACCGTGGTGGCGTTGGATATCCTGCCTATGCAGGGCATTGTCGGCGTCGATTTCCTGCAGGGTGACTTTCGTGAAGAAGCCGTTTTGCGGCAGTTGGAAGAACGTTTAAATGGCCAGAAGCTCGATCTTGTTCTGTCGGACATGGCACCCAATATGAGTGGTGTAGCACTGGCCGATCAGATCCGGGCAATGGATTTAGCGGAGCTGGCGCTTGATTTCAGCAGACACTGGCTCAAACCGGGCGGAGCGTTTCTAATCAAGTTATTCCAGGGAACAGGCTTCGACGATTACCTGCGCAGCTTGCGTGCGGACTTCACGCGCGTAAGTATGCGTAAACCAAAGGCCTCCCGCGCGCGTTCGCGTGAGGTGTATGCGCTGGCCACCGGCTTCAGACCCGGTGGACGGCAAACTGGCGAGAACCGCGCATGAACGAGACATGGAAAACCCTGTTGCTCTGGCTGGTGATTGCGGTGGTTTTGATCACCGTGTTCCAGAGCTTCAACCCGCACGGTGGCGCCTCATCGGATCTGCCATATAGCAGCTTTGTGCAGAGTGTGGAGAGCGGCAATGTCGCTACTGCCACCATCAGTGCCGAGAACCCGGCCACTATCAGCGGCAAATTGAAGGACGGCAGCAACTACCGTACGGTCGCTCCTGTGCTTGGTTTTTCCACCAATGCGGTGGTCAAGCAGATGCAGGACAAGAACGTGACCGTCACGCAGGATTCCGGCACCGGCTTTTCGCTGATCGGCCTGCTGGTGAACTGGCTACCGGTGATCCTGATCGTTGGCGTCTTCATATGGTTCATGCGCCAGATGCAGCAGGGCGGCGGCGGTCGTGGGGCCATGAGTTTCGGCCGCTCGCGTGCCAAGTTGCAGGGCGAGGATCAGGTCAAGGTCAACTTCAGTGACGTTGCCGGTTGCGATGAGGCCAAGGAAGAGGTGGGCGAGTTGGTGGAGTTTCTGCGTGATCCGGGCAAGTTCCAGCGCCTGGGTGGCAAGATTCCGCGCGGTGTACTGATGGTCGGTCCGCCAGGTACCGGCAAAACCTTGCTTGCCAAGGCGATCGCCGGCGAAGCCAAGGTGCCGTTCTTCTCGATCTCCGGTTCCGATTTCGTCGAGATGTTCGTTGGCGTGGGTGCGTCCCGCGTGCGCGATATGTTCGACCAAGCCAAGAAACACGCTCCCTGCATTATTTTCATCGACGAAATCGATGCCGTAGGCCGTCACCGTGGCGCTGGCCTCGGCGGTGGACATGATGAGCGTGAGCAGACCCTCAACCAGCTGCTGGTGGAGATGGATGGCTTCGAAGGTACGGAAGGCATCATCGTCATTGCCGCCACCAACCGTCCGGACGTGCTCGACCCCGCGCTGTTGCGTCCGGGCCGTTTCGATCGCCAGGTGGTGGTCGGTTTGCCGGATGTGAAAGGGCGCGAGCAAATTCTCAAGGTACATTTGCGGAAGGTGCCGACTGCGAGCGACGTGGACGCGATGGTGATCGCACGCGGCACGCCCGGCTTTTCGGGCGCCGATCTGGCGAACCTTGTGAATGAAGCTGCTTTGTTTGCGGCGCGGGAAAATGCACGTGAAGTACGCATGAGCCACATGGACAAGGCACGTGACAAGATCCTGATGGGTACTGAGCGGCGCTCGATGGCGATGAGCGAGGATGAAAAGAAACTCACCGCTTATCACGAGGCGGGCCATGCCATCGTTGGTCGCCTGGTGCCGGAGCACGATCCGGTCTACAAGGTCACGATCATCCCGCGCGGGCGCGCGCTGGGAGTCACCATGTACTTGCCGGAAGGCGACAAGTACAGCATGAACAAAACCGCGATCGAATCGCAGCTGTGTTCGCTATACGGCGGCCGCGTGGCTGAAGAGCTTATCTTCGGCACGGACAAGGTTACGACTGGTGCTTCCAACGACATCGAGCGTGCCACCAAGATGGCGCGCAACATGGCGACGAAGTGGGGCCTGTCGGATGAACTTGGTCCAGTAACTTACGGCGAGGAAGAAGATGAAGTATTCCTCGGGCGTTCGGTCACACAGCACAAAAACGTCTCCAATGAAACCGCACGTAAGATCGACGAGGTCGTACGCGAGATCCTTGATCGTGCTTATGCACGCAGTAAGCAATTGTTGACCGACAACATCGACAAGTTGCACGTCATGGCCGATGCGTTGCTGCAGTACGAGACGATCGACGCACGCCAGATTGACGACATCATGGCTGGGCGCGTACCGGGACCACCTGCGGATTGGTCCAAGACTCCATCACCGGGGCCGTCGGTACCGCCTCCACCACCACGCGGCGATGCGGGAGCCAAGGTCGGGGATCCCGCGACGCAAAGCCGGATCTGAAGACTTTCAACAAACAAAGACTGCCTCTTTGAGGCGCCTCAGATTGCTGACAAACCCCGCGTTTTGGGACGTGGGGTTTTTTTATGGGCGAAGGGTTGCTGCCCTTTCAGTCGGTGTAGCGATAATTATCCGGGTAATATTGCGTCAAGTATTTTACCCGGGTATTATTTTCGCTACTTTGGATGGGCTCTTCTTATGTCAACGCAGCATTTCTTTACTGGTTTCCTGGGGCAGCGACGTCTTCTCTCCGGACCTCTTTCTATGGTCGCCTTGGCAGCCAAGCGCGCCACGGAGGGCGTCATTGAAGCGCCTGTCCTGATTTTCGACGACCATACCGGGCGGCAGGTTGACATCGATACAAGAGGCACGGAAGAGGAGATCCAGGCCCGATATGCCACGGCGTCTTCGCCCATGGAGGACATTGCGGAGACGTCTTCAAGTCTTCCCCGAGGCCGCGGCCGGCCGAAGTTGGGAGTTGTAGCGCGAGAAGTCACCTTGTTGCCAAGGCATTGGGAATGGCTGGCATCCCAGCCCGGCGGGCCATCGGTGGCCTTGCGCAAACTGGTAGAGGCAGCAAGGCGCGCAAAAAGCGAGCAAGACAAAATTCGCGAAAGGCAGGAGCGTGCCTATCACTTCATGGCTGCCATGGTAGGCGACATGCCTGGTTTCGAAGAGGCGGTACGCGCACTATTTGCCAATGAGAGCGCGAAGTTTGGTGAGCTTATCGCCGACTGGCCGAGTGACATACGGGACCATGCCATGCAACTCGCATTCGCTCGTAGAGAAGACGGTGCTCATGACTAGACCTAAATCGATTATCCGCTGCTTGCAGCCATATGGACTGTGGACCGCGACTAGAGAATCTTGAGTACGCGTTCCGGTGGGCGCCCAATGACGGCTTTTCCGTTATTTGTCACGATTGGACGCTCGATGAGGTGCGGGTGGGTCGTCATCGCCGTGATAAGCGCGTCCTCGTTGAGGGACGGATCGTCCAATCCCAGCCGGTGATAAGCCTCTTCTCCGGTTCGCAATAATTGCCGCGCGCTGATTCCCAATGAATGCAGCAGCGCTCTTAATTCGGCGAAGGTAGGTGGTGTTTCGAGGTAATGGACGATCTCGAATGGCTTGCTGTGCCGTTCCAACAGCGCCAGAGCGCTGCGCGACTTGGAACAGCGATTGTTGTGGTAAATGCGAATCATGCCCGCTCAGCGATTACCCGAACGGTTACCGCCGCCGCCGGGAGGTCTACCGCCTCCTTGTCCGTGTGGGCGATTGCCACGTTGTGGGCGGCCTCCCTGGTTCGGGCGGTTGCCGCGGTTATTCCGGTTGGCATTACCACCGGCATTGAAGCCGCCGTAAGGGTTAGCGCTGCCACCGCGACGATTTCCCTGGGCTTGGCCGTCCGAGGACCCGCGTCCGCCACCACCACCTTCACGTGTTTCACCAGCGAACCACGTGCGGGCTGGGGGAAGCTCCTGGCCGGGGGCGATACCGCGCTTTTTTTTCCGATTAGTCTTGGGGCGTTCCGGGCGCGCGACATTGCCGTTGACCTCGCGATTCGGATTGGCGCGGCGACGTTGCTTGCCACGCGCAGGTTCTTCGCGAATACGATCAAAGGCGCGTAATTCACGCGCTTCATCGTGGTAGCTACCGCTCCAAACAGCAGTGCCTTTCTCGGGACGATACTCGGTGACGTTGCGCGGCGCCCGGCGCTGATGCAGAACAGGGCTCAAGGTCAAGACGGGTTGCGGCGCTCCCAGGCCAGCGACCTTGCGCAACTCTTTGACGGTTTCCTCACCCAGCGCTTCGCAGTCGCCGCGGCGTAGTATGCGCGGCAGTTCAATATTGCCATAGCGAATACGCTTCAGCCGGCTCACTAGAAATCCCTGTGAATCCCACAGGCGACGCACTTCGCGATTGCGACCTTCGCGGATGACCACTCGGAACCAGCTGTGGCTGCCGCCGCGGCTAATGACGGCGATTTCGTCGAAGCGGGCAGGACCATCCTCGAGTTCCACACCCGCTTTGAGTTTCTCGATAATTTCATCGGGTACCTCGCCGTGAACGCGACAAAGGTATTCGCGCTCCAGCCCACTGCGCGGATGCATCAAGGCGTTGGCAAGTTCACCGTCGGTAGTAAGCAGCAGCAAACCGGTGGTGTTGATGTCCAGACGGCCGACGGCTACCCAGCGCGCACCTTTCAATCGAGGTAGCTGTTCGAAGACGGTGGGTCGACCTTCCGGATCTTCGCGAGTGGTTACCACGCCTTCGGGCTTGTGGTAAACCAACACCTCTGCATCGTCACGGCTATCGGTGGCGACGACGAATTGCTTGCCGTCGACAATGACGCGGTCGCCAGCTCGTACGCTGGCGCCGATATTGGCTGGGCTTCCATTGAGGTCGACCTCGCCGGCCTGGATACGTTGTTCCAGCATGCGGCGCGAGCCCAGCCCGGCATTGGCGAGCACTTTATGCAGGCGCTCTTCGATCTGGGGCGTGCTCTCGGAAGGGGTGGAACGCTTGAGGCTCAATACGGATTTTTGTGGCGCATTCATGCGCGGGACTCCTCGGTGTCTTGCTCGGCGGTGCGCTCGCTAGCGTCCGTGTGGTCCGCTGCCTCGTCGGCAGTGGAAGGAAGGGGTTCTACGACAGCGTGTGTATCGGCGGCGGTTTTATCGCCACGAGACATGTCGTCATTGTGCTGTATGAGAGGTGATGACTTGAGTTCTTCGCGATCGTCAGGTGGAGAGTCGTCTGTCGACGATGCATCGAAGAGGTCTTCGAGGTGTTCATCTGTACCTAGCGCTTCATCCTGATCAAGGACAACATTTTCTTCTTGTGCGATGAAATCAGGTGCCTGATCTATCGACATTTCGTCTTCATCTTTATCCCCATCTTCGGAGTTTTCCGCTTCTGGATCGATGGGGAGGTTGTAGACAGGGCGGGGCGGAAGCGACTCTTCATCCAATCTTAGTTGAGGGTCTTCCATGTCGCGGATTTCAGAAAGCGGAGGCAATTCATCCAATGATTTGAGGTTGAAGTAATCAAGGAAGGCGCGTGTGGTACCAAACAGCGCGGGCTTACCTGGCACGTCGCGGTGGCCTACCACGCGGATCCATTCGCGCTCTTCCAAAGTCTTGACGATGTTGGAGGAGACCACCACGCCGCGAATTTGCTCAATCTCTGGTCGGGTGATGGGTTGCCGATACGCGATCAAAGCCAGTGTTTCGAGCAGGGCACGCGAGTATCGGCTTGGTTTTTCAGTCCACATACGCGACACCCATGGGTGCATATCTTGGCGGACCTGATAACGGAACCCCGAGGCGACTTCTTTCAGTTCAACGCCACGATTGGCGCAATCCTCGGCCAGTGCTTCGAGCGCCATGGCGATTTGCGCGCGGTCTACTTCGTCCTCTTCGACGAAAAGCTCACCAAGCTGCGCCACGCTCAAAGGTTGGCTGGCCGCGAGCAGCGCCGCTTCAATAATCGATTTGAGTTGCTCGATCTGCATAGGCTTAGGATCGGATGTCCATGACGCTTACGCGTCCTTATAGAAAACGGCCGCTCATTCATTACCGAAGGCGGCGTCTTGTTCCTCAATAGCGTCGTCACCGGCGGCGACTTCAGCTTCTTCCTCGGCCGAATTGGCATTGGCCTTCACATAGATCGGTGCCAACGGCTCTTCCTGCACGATGTTGATCAGAAATTCTTTGGCGAGCTCCAGCATGGCCAGAAAGGTCACCACGACACCCAGTCTTCCCTCGTTGACGTCGAACAGGCTTTCGAAGCGGTGAAACTGGTCATCGTTCAAGCGGCTCAGCAACTCTCCCATGCGTTGCCGCACGCTCAACGCCTCGCGCTTGATAGCGTGATGCCCAAACAATTCGGCCCGATGCAACACGTCCTTGAGGGCCAACAACATTTCCTTCAAATCCAACGGCGGTGGCAGCTTGACGACATTGCGCTCACCCACGTCAGCTTGCGCCAGCACCGTATCGCGCTCCAGACGGGGCAGCGTATCGATGTCTTCCGCCGCCTTCTTGAAACGCTCGTATTCTTGTAGGCGCCGGACTAACTCCGCACGTGGATCTTCCTCCAGACCTTCCTCCGAAGGAGGCCTGGGCAGCAGCAGCCGTGATTTGATTTCGGCCAGTATCGCAGCCATCAACAGATATTCTGCCGCTAGCTCCAGCCGCATCACGTCACGCATCATCTCGATATATTCCATGTATTGCCTGGTAATTTCGGCAATCGGGATATCGAGAATGTCGAGGTTTTGCCGACGAATCAGATATAGCAAAAGATCCAGCGGTCCCTCGAATGCCTCCAAAATGACTTCCAGCGCGTCCGGTGGAATATACAGGTCCTGCGGCATCTGCAGGATCGGTTCGCCACGAACGATCGCCAGCGGCATTTCCTGCTGCTGCGGAACCCCGGCAAACGCGTCATGCGTTGCTTGGACAGGCTGAGACTCGGTTGGCTCAGTGCTCATCAATCATGTTATCGGCCGGCCCGGCCTGGGCTGGCAGTAGGTTCTATTGACGATCAGAATCCTTCTCCTGACCACTGGATCGAAGAAGAATCCATGCCTGGAATGCCTGAATGCTTGAGGCCATTCCCATAAAGCCACGCTGCACGATGTTTCCCCGAACGTGCGGTTGCGATCCTGATGAAGTCACACGGCGTGGTTTCGATCAGGTTGGCGGTCACCGGCTGCCAGGTCGATTGACCAAGCGATCAGGCAGAAACCCAGTATGACGCCGCTGGCGTCGCCCGCGATTCGTAAGGTCGGCTGGATACATCGGGTGAAGGCCATTCCAACCGGGGTTCCCGGCGATCATCCGTGCCTGGCTCCACACACAGATGACAGATTAGCTGCAGTCCCCCAGCATGTCCAGCGAACGCTTCAGCAACCGTAGAGGGTCGTGAATCCTGCTCGTCCTGAACTACGGCAGGATGTGACCTATTGTGTCTATGGCGAACGGTACAAGTGACCGGATACGACGAATGATTCGGCTGAAACCTTCTTGTAGCAGTGGCATGTGGCTTGCTTCATCATATGCCGATATCCGGGGGACATCGGCTTTGCGTGCCGATGCTGGCGTGTTCTGTAGCAGAAGCCCCAGGCACGCTGGAGAGCTGGACAGGTCGGATCTGGGCGCGCAGTGACCTGCTGTGCGGGTAGGGAGAGAAATACATGACAACGATGGGTGATGACACCATGGATGGCTCGGGTAAGGAGCATTTGCGCCCCGCCCGCATGCGCATCAAGACAACTGTCTTAATGAGTCATGGCGGTGAATCGCACCCAAGCGATCTGATCGATATTTCAGCCACGGGTGCGTTGGTTCGACGTCCGCGGGAATGGAACGGCCAGCCTGGACAGAGCTGGGTGCTCGACATGATTTTCGGCGAGGACCTGCACATTCACCTCGAAGCGAGAGTAGCACGCGTCTCAGAGCGACATATCGGTTTTGCCTATACCCGCATTCCCGAAGAAAAGCAGGTTCCACTATGGAACCTGCTAGGCGGGTATGCCGATATCCTGGAAATGTGGCACGACGATTGATGCCGTGCCGTAGGGCGCAACTGACGGCGCCCACATGAGAGAATGCTTTAGCCCGGTAAAGCCTGCTGCTTCTTTTCGTCGCGCAGTTCACGCCGCAGAATCTTGCCCACATTGCTCTTGGGTAATGCGTCGCGGAATTCGATGATTTTCGGCCGCTTGTAGCCTGTAAGGTTTTCGCGGCAAAACTCTTTGAGTTCTTCCACCGTAAGATTCGGATCCTTGCGCACGACAAACAGCTTGACCACTTCGCCCGAATGTTCGTCTGGCATGCCAATGGCAGCGACTTCCGCCACGCCAGGGTGCTTCATCACCGTATCCTCGACTTCGTTCGGATACACGTTGAAGCCTGATACCAGGATCATGTCCTTCTTGCGATCGACGATGTAGATATAGCCGTTCGTATCCATCTTCGCTATGTCGCCGGTATGCAGCCAACCGTCATCTGCGAGCACTTTGGCGGTTTCATCGGGACGTTTCCAATAACCCTTCATCACCTGCGGGCCATGCACCATCAATTCGCCCACTTCGCCATAAGGCAACGGCACGCCGTCTTCCGACCAGATGGCGATATCGGTGGAAGGAATGGGTAGCCCAATCGACCCATTGTATTCCTTCAAATCAAGCGGATTGATGCAGGCCGCGGGCGAGGTTTCCGTAAGGCCATAGGCTTCGGCCAAGGTGCAACCCGTTACCTTCTTCCAGCGTTCGGCTACTGCGCGTTGCACTGCCATGCCGCCGCCAAGGCTTAGATGCAGATGCGAAAAATCGACCTCTGCAAAACCCGGTGTATTGAGTAGCCCATTGAACAGCGTGTTGACGCCGGTGATGGCCGTAAAGCCCGAATGCCTAAGCTCTTTGACGAAAGCCGGCATGTCCCGCGGATTGGTAATCAGCAAGTTGAAGCCGCCTAACCGCATGAATACCAGTCCATTAGCCGTCAATGAGAAGATGTGATACAGCGGCAGTGCTGTGATGATGACTTCTTGACCCGCTTTGAGGTTGCTGCCGATCCATGCACTCGCTTGCAGCATGTTTGCCACCATGTTGCCGTGAGTCAGCATGGCGCCTTTGGCGATGCCGGTCGTGCCACCGGTGTATTGCAAGAAGGCAATGTCATCGTGAGTAATGAGAGGTTTCGGAGTTTCGTGTTTCGCGCCAGCGGCCAATGCATCCCTGAAACGCACTGCATGCGGCAGCGAATAAGGTGGCACCATCTTCTTCACGTATTTGAGCGCGAAGTTGATGAGTGCGCCTTTGAGGCCGAGCAAATCACCGATGCCCGTCGTTATCACGTGTCTGACGCCGGTCTCCGTCACGACTTGTTGCAGGGTTGAGGCAAAGTTGTCGAGCACGACAATCGCCGCTGCACCTGAATCTTCCAGCTGATGCTTGAGTTCGCGCGCCGTATACATGGGATTGGTATTCACCACCACCATGCCTGCCCGCAGTGCACCGAACAGTGCGATTGGATATTGCAGCAGATTTGGCAACATGATCGCCACACGATCACCTTTGGAAAGCTTGAGCTCCCCGGTGAGGTATGCGGCAAATTGCTGACTTAGCGTATCGACTTCGCCGTAAGTCAGCTTTTTTCCAAAATTGGAAAAAGCATCGTGTTCGCGGAAGCTTTCAAACGCCTCCTCCAGCACGGCAACAACAGAAGCGTACTGACTGATGTCGATCTCTGCGGGTACGCCAACCGGATAATGACTCAGCCACGGGCGCTGATTGCTCATGTTCGATCCCAAGCTCCATAAGTACATGCCGATGGTGGCGACGGCGCCTATCGTGCATCATGTGGACGAGGCATTGGAGCATACGCCAGCGTATAGCAGCAAGCCGCGTTGCAGCGATATATCGAGGGGTGATCGGACGCCGGTCATGAAATATCCATTCCTGTTTTTGTTACTGATTCTGCTGGCAATAGGGGTTGCCGGATGCCATCGCGCGCCGGACGAGGTGCTGATCCAGCAAGCCATCGACAAGGCTGCACAGGCAACCGAACACCTCGATGCATCGTCAGTGGTTGCCCCGCTTACCGACGACTTCGAAGGGAACGACGGTACGATGACCCGCGGGGACATCGGCAATCTGCTACACGCAGCAAAATTTCGCGGCGAGACCTTGCATGCGGTACTAGGCCCGGTGGATGTAGAGCCGCGAGGTGAGCGGTATGTAGCCAATTTCACGGTGACGCTGACCAGCGGTGGGAAACTGTTTCCCTCGCAACTGGGTGTCTATAAGGTAGAAACGGCCTGGCGTAAGGAAGGGCATGACTGGCAGTGCTACAACGCCACTTGGAAGCAACAACTTTAAACGCTATGCGGGCTCAGGCGATCGTCATCGGTGCGCTTCCACCGTAGCGGGCGACTACGAAGATGACCTGTCCGCCATGGGCAAGGTTGACCGGGGATGCAGCCTCGCAAGGTTAGGGCCTGCGGCGCAGATGGGTGTTCGACCACGCCGAACACCCATCTCGATTCCACATTGCTTAGTTACGGTTAGGCGACCTTCTTGCTCGCTAGCTGACGCAACACATACTGCAGGATACCGCCATGGCGGAAGAACTCCCGTTCTTTCGGCGTAAGCAATAGCACCTTCACGGTAAAGGTTTTTTCGCCCTTGTCGCTCTTGGCCACAACCGTGGCCTCCTTCGACTCGCCATCACGCAGCCCGGTAATGTCGAATGTTTCCTTGCCGGTCAAACCCAGTGATTTTGCATTTTCACCGTCTTTGAACTGTAGCGGCAATACGCCCATGCCGACGAGATTCGAACGATGGATGCGCTCGAAGCTCTCCGCGATCACGGCCTTGACGCCGAGCAACAGCGTGCCCTTGGCCGCCCAGTCACGCGAAGAGCCAGTGCCGTATTCCTTCCCAGCGAGCACGATCAGCGGGGTTTTGTCCGCCTTGTATTTCATCGCCGCGTCGTAGATGGACATCTGTTCGCCGTTCGGCACGTAGAGCGTGTAGCCGCCTTCTACGCCGTCCAGCATCAGATTCTTAATGCGGATGTTGGCGAAGGTGCCGCGTACCATCACGTCGTCGTTGCCCCGGCGGGAGCCATAAGAGTTGAAGTCCTTCGGTTCAACACCCTTGGCGATCAGGAAGCGTCCCGCAGGGCTGTCTTTCTTGATCGAACCTGCGGGGGAGATGTGATCGGTGGTGATGGAATCGCCGAACAGGCCGAGGACACGCGCGCCGTGGATATCGTCGATCTTGCCCGTCTCCATCGTCATGCCGTCGAAGTAGGGCGGATTCTTGATGTACGTGGAGTCGGCCCACTTATAGACTGAGCCTTCAGGTGAAGCGATGCTGTTCCAGCGGCTGTCGCCTTTGAATACATCGGCGTAGTTCTTAGTGAACATCTCTGGGCTGATGGCGCCGGCGATGATATCCGAGATTTCCTTGTTGCTCGGCCAGATGTCCTTCAAATACACCGGTTTTCCGTCGCTGCCGGTACCGACGGGTTTTTCGGAAAGATCCACGTCCAGTGAACCGGCCAACGCATAAGCCACCACCAATGGCGGTGAAGCAAGGTAGTTCATCTTTACTTCCGGATGCACACGTCCTTCGAAGTTGCGATTCCCGGAAAGCACGGAAGCCACGGCAAGATCGCCTTCGCCGATCGCTTTGCTGATTTCCTGTGGCAGCGGACCCGAGTTGCCGATGCAGGTTGTGCAGCCATAGCCGACCAGAAAGAAACCTACCTTTTCCAGCTCGTGCAGCAAGCCAGTCTTGGTCAGGTAATCGGTAACCACCAGCGAACCAGGAGCCAGTGAGGTCTTAACCCATGGTTTGGCTTTCAATCCCTTTGCGGCAGCTTTTTTGGCCAACAATCCAGCAGCCAGCATCACCGCCGGGTTGGATGTGTTGGTGCATGAGGTGATCGCTCCAATCACCACGGCGCCATCCTGCAAATGGAAACTTTCGCCATTCATTGATACATGCTGGCCTTGGCCAAGCGCGCTGGAATCGTGTCCGACAGCGGTGCCGCCGCCCTCGTTGGCAAATCGCGCCTCACTGCCATTCTTGCGACCGGCAGTGAGCACGCTGAGGCTCTCGTGGAAACTTTTCCTTACGTCTTCCAGCAGGACGCGATCTTGCGGACGCTTAGGACCCGCGAGCGAGGGTCTGACGTCGGCAAGATTGAGTTCCAGCGTAGCCGAGAACTGCGGATGTGGCGTGTGCTCATCGTGCCACAGCCCTTGGGCTTGCGCATACGCTTTCACCCGTTCGATCTGCTCTTCGCTGCGACCCGAGAGATGCAGGTAATTCAAGGCCTCCTGATCAATCGGGAAAATGCCGCAGGTTGCGCCATATTCCGGCGCCATGTTGCCGATGGTGGCGCGATCCGCCAACGGCAGGTGCTTCAGTCCGTCGCCGAAGAACTCCACGAATTTTCCGACCACACCGAGCTTACGCAGCATCTGCGTGACGGTAAGTACGAGGTCGGTCGCAGTGACGCCCTCGGAAAGCTTGCCGATGAGTTTGAAGCCCACGACTTGCGGAATCAGCATCGAAGAGGGTTGGCCGAGCATGGCGGCTTCCGCTTCGATGCCGCCTACACCCCAGCCGAGCACGCCGAGGCCATTGACCATTGTGGTGTGCGAATCGGTCCCGAAAACGGTGTCCGGGTAAATCCAATCGGCACCGTCTTTTTTGCCTGTGAACACTACGCGTGCCAGATGCTCCAGGTTGACCTGATGCACAATACCGGTGCGCGGGGGCACCACCTTGAAGTTATTGAAGGCCTTCTGGCCCCAGCGCAAAAACGAATAGCGCTCGTGATTGCGTTCAAATTCAATCTCGACATTTTTGTCGATAGCCGCTTCAGACCCGTAGACGTCCACCTGCACCGAGTGGTCGATCACCAGTTCGGCCGGTGCCAACGGGTTGATCTGGTTGGCATCGCCGCCTAGCTTCACCACCGCATCGCGCATGGCGGCCAGGTCCACCACGCATGGCACGCCGGTGAAGTCCTGCAGCACCACGCGTGCTGGCATGAAGGAAATTTCAGTATCCGGTTCTGCCTTGGGATTCCAATTGGCGACGGCTTCGATCTCTTTCTTGGTCACGTTGACACCGTCTTCGTGACGCAACAGGTTTTCCAGCAAGATCTTCATCGAGTAGGGCAGGTGCTTGAGATCGAAGCGCTGGCCAAGCTTGGTCAGGCTGGCGATCTGGTACGAGCTGCCGTTGACCTTAAGGGTGTCGCGGGTGGCAAATGAATCCAGCATGGGAATAGCTCCTGTTACTTGAAGTCTGGCGGACGCGCGCGGCGTAGCAGCAACATGCTAATGCAGCGAACGTTAGGGGAATTGCAATGTGATCGGTCTTTCTTCAGGGGATAGTGCGCAAGTTTGAGCCAATCCAGGGCCCATGCAAGCCACTTTGGGTCTATTTCGCCATGTCAGCATTGCAAGATTTCGAATGCTGGCGGAAACACGTTTTCGTTGCTGGTGTTCCAGGGTGGCTGGCAAAATAAGCGGCTTCACTGCTCCTCCTCACCGAGAGGAGCCGATCACGGCAACTTCGTCATCCCCAAGGATCTGACCCATGCTCAACGCCTATCGTCAACATGTCGCCGAGCGCGCTGCGCTGGGTGTGCCCCCATTGCCGCTGTCGGCCCAGCAAACCGCCGACCTGATCGAATTGTTGAAGCATCCGCCAGCGGGCGAAGAGGTGTTCCTGGTCGACTTGATCACGAATCGCGTGCCAGCCGGTGTCGACGATGCGGCCAAGGTCAAAGCTTCCTACCTTGCCGCAGTGGCGTTTGGTACGGAAAAGTGCGCGCTGATCAGCCGCGAAAAGGCGACCGAACTGCTGGGCACCATGCTGGGCGGCTACAACATCCATCCGCTGATTGAACTGCTTGATGATGCGCAAGTGGGTGGCATCGCGGCCGAAGCGCTGAAGAAAACGCTGCTGATGTTCGATGCCTTCCATGACGTCAAGGAGAAGGCAGACAAGGGCAATGCTTATGCCAAAGCGGTGCTGCAGAGCTGGGCTGACGCCGAGTGGTTCACCAGTCGCCCCGAGGTGCCGCAGAGCCTCACCATCACCGTGTTCAAGGTACCGGGTGAAACCAATACCGACGATTTGTCGCCGGCACCGGATGCCACCACGCGTCCGGACATCCCGTTGCATGCACTCGCCATGCTGAAGAACAAGCGCGAAGGCGCGCCGTTCCAGCCGGAAGAAGATGGCAAGCGCGGCCCCATCAAGCTGATCCAGGATCTCGCGCAAAAAGGCCATCTGGTGGCCTACGTCGGTGACGTCGTCGGCACAGGGTCTAGCCGCAAGTCGGCCACCAACTCCGTGCTCTGGTGGACGGGTGAAGATATCCCGTTCATCCCGAACAAGCGCTTCGGTGGCGTGTGCCTGGGCAGCAAGATCGCGCCTATCTTCTACAACACGATGGAAGATGCCGGTGCGCTACCGATCGAGCTGGATGTCTCGAAGATGGAAATGGGCGACGTTATCGAACTGCGCCCCTACGACGGCAAGGCGCTGAAGAACGGGGAGGTGGTTGCCGAGTTCAAGGTGAAGTCCGACGTGCTGTTCGACGAAGTGCGCGCCGGCGGCCGTATTCCGCTGATCGTCGGCCGCGGCCTGACTACCAAGGCACGCGAGGCGCTGGGTTTGCCGGTGTCCACCTTGTTCCGCTTGCCACAGAGCCCGGCGGATACCGGCAAGGGGTATACGCTCGCGCAGAAAATGGTAGGCCGTGCCTGCGGCCTGCCGGAAGGGAAGGGTGTACGTCCTGGCACCTACTGCGAACCGAAGATGACTTCCGTGGGGTCGCAGGATACGACCGGCCCGATGACCCGTGATGAGCTGAAGGACCTTGCTTGCCTCGGCTTCTCGGCTGACCTGGTCATGCAGTCGTTCTGCCACACCGCTGCCTACCCCAAGCCGGTGGACGTCAAGACGCATCATGACCTGCCTGCCTTCATTTCCACCCGCGGCGGTATCAGCCTGCGTCCGGGTGATGGCGTCATCCATTCCTGGCTCAATCGCATGCTGCTGCCCGATACGGTCGGTACCGGCGGCGATAGCCATACGCGCTTCCCGATCGGCGTTTCGTTTCCGGCGGGTTCCGGCCTGGTCGCTTTCGCCGCAGCCACCGGCGTGATGCCGCTGGATATGCCCGAGTCGGTGTTGGTGCGCTTCAAGGGTGAGTTGCAGCCGGGTGTCACGCTGCGTGACTTGGTGAATGCGATTCCGTTGTATGCGATCAAGCAAGACCTGCTCACGGTGGCCAAGCAGGGCAAGAAGAATATTTTCTCCGGTCGCATTCTGGAAATCGAAGGCTTGCCGAACCTCAAGGTGGAGCAGGCGTTCGAGTTGTCTGATGCGTCGGCCGAGCGTTCCGCTGCAGGCTGTACGGTCAAGCTCAATAAGGAACCCATCATCGAGTATTTGAACAGCAACATCACGCTGTTGAAGTACATGATCGCTCAGGGCTACCAGGATGTGCGCAGCTTGCAGCGCCGCATCAAGGCGATGGAAGCGTGGCTGGCCGATCCGCGACTGCTCGAAGCCGACAAGGATGCCGAATACGCTGCAGTGATCGAGATCGACCTCAACGACGTGCATGAGCCGATCGTGGCGTGCCCGAACGATCCGGATGACGTCAAGACACTATCGGACGTGGCGGGTGCCAAGATCGACGAGGTATTCATCGGATCGTGCATGACCAACATCGGCCACTTCCGCGCAGCCTCGAAACTGCTGGAAGGCAAGCGTGATATTCCCACCCGCCTGTGGGTCGCCCCGCCGACCAAGATGGATCAGAAGCAGCTTACCGAGGAAGGTCATTACGGTGTGCTTGGCACGGCGGGCGCACGCATGGAAATGCCGGGCTGCTCGTTGTGCATGGGCAATCAGGCGCAGGCGCGCGAAGGTGCCACGGTATTCTCCACCTCCACCCGCAACTTTCCGAACCGCCTGGGCAAAAACACCAACGTGTATCTAGGATCGGCGGAACTGGCTGCCATCTGCTCGCGACTGGGCCGTATTCCGACCAGGCAGGAATACCTGGCCGATATCGGCGTGATCAATGCGAATGGCGACAAGATCTATCGTTACATGAACTTCGATCAGATCGCCGACTTTAAGGATGTCGCTGACACCGTCGAAGCCTAAGCACGCGCCATGCGTACCCTCTCCCTGCTGGGGGGAGGGTACGGTGAGGGCCAAGGTCGACCTTGAACCTTACAAGAAGCACGTCTATCCGCCGCTTCTCGCGGGACCATCCTCTCGCTTCGGCTCACTTTCCGACAGAGAAAGGGGGTGGCTGTGTGCCGGGTCGTTTATGCTTGGACGATGATTTCTACTCACTTATCGGCCGTTTCGCTGCGTGATCTGATCCTGGTCCAGGCCGTGCATCGCCATGGCAGTTTCAACAGTGCAGCCAGGGCCATGCATATCAGCCCATCCGGTCTGTCGCATCAGGTGCAGAAGGTGGAGCAGGCGCTTGGCGCTCCTTTGTTTGAACGTGGCGGCCGACGTGTGGTGCCTACAGCAGGCGGTCGATGTCTGCTAGAGCAGATCGATGCTGTACTCATGGCAGCCGAGCATTTGCAGCAAACCGCACGTGCCGGCGAAACAGCGTTTGGCGGTGAACTGCGTTTGGGTGTCCTGGCCACCTTGGGGCCTTATCTCTTACCGCACCTGATCGAACCGTTTCCGCAGCACTTCCCCGGTGCACGCCTGAGCCTGTCTGAAGGAAAGCCGCGCGGCTTACTGCGTCGCCTGCATGAGGGCGAGCTCGATGCAGTGCTGGCGCCACCGGCGTCATCGCTAAGCGGCATGGCTATGTGCCCGTTATTTTTCGAGCCGTGGGAGGTCTTGCTACGAGCCGATCATCCGCTCGCAGGCAAGCGTGTGATCTCGCTCGATCAATTGGATGCAGGCCAAGCGATCTTGATGGCAGAAAGCCATGCCGACGACGAAGGCTATGTGCAAGACGTCAGTCTGGAAAGTCTTGCTGCGCTCGTGACATTGCGGGGTGGGCATGCGCTGGTACCTGCATTGGCGCATGACCGGCTCGCCTCGATGCCGGACATCGTGCTGGCAAAAATCAAAGGCGCGTCACCCGGACGGGACATCGCGTTGCACTGGCGTGAGGCATCGCCATGGCATAGCGACCTTCGGGCCTTCGCCCTGCTGCTGCGCAAGCTGGCCAGACAGCGGCCAGGCTTGCGGTTGATGGAAAGCACTTAGCGATTATCCAGCGTGGTGCCTGTCAGCAATCCACGCGCCAGCATGCTGCATTGGCGCCGATACAACAGCAATTGCCACTGACGTCCGCCCATCTGACGCCAAAGTACGGCCGAACGCACCGATGCCAGCAGGCTGGCGCGTACCCGTTCCACCAAGGCGGGTTGCTGCAACCATTGCGGGTTGCCGGTAACCATGACACGGGGGCGCAAGGTCGATAGCGTGCTGGCATACAGCTCAGCGAGCCGGCTGAAAACCTGGGGGGAGTTGAGCCCGAAATGCTCGACCTGCCGCTTGGTTGCCAAAATGCCTTGTTGCAGGTGATCAAGCAGGTCCTGGCGGCGCGAAAGGCTGCGCTCCAATCGCATCACCGTAACGACCATGCGCGTAACGGCCATGTCTCGATTGCTTTCGTCCAGTTGGCCGATCAGCGCACGCAGTCCGAGACGGACGCCTGACACGCCGCCATAGACGCCGACGACCGAAGGCGCATCGATGCGAAACACGCTGGCAAGGCTGGCATCCAGGGCAAGATCGTCACAGCGCCCCTCGCTGGCCAATTGCTGCGCCAAGGAGGAGGCCTGGAACAGTCCGGCCAGGGCCAGTATGCGTTCCTCGGTGATGGCAAAGGTTTCAAACACGCGATGTCACACTCTCTGCAGGGATGTGGGGAAGGCCGCCGTAGGCGGCATCGGTCGCATCGATCACGGCGCCGCCCAGACATTCTTCGCCGGCATAAAAAACCACCGACTGTCCGGGTGTGACGGCGCGCTGAGGTTCCTCAAAACGGACCTCGACACGGTCGGCCGCCAACACGGACACTGTGCAGGCCTGATCATGTTGCCGATAGCGGGTTTTGGCGGTGCAATGAAATGTAGCGGCCGGAGGAGCGCCAGCCACCCAGGTTACCGCTTCGGCTACCAAATGTTGCGAATAAAGCCACTCGTTTTCGCCGCCCTGGGCGACGTAAAGAATATTGCGTGGCACATCCTTTCCTACCACGTACCACGGTTCGCCGCCGGCTTTTTGACGCCCGCCAATACCCAGACCGCTTCGTTGGCCGAGTGTGTAATACATTACGCCCTGATGTTCGCCCAATAGGCGTCCATCCGGGCTTCGCATTTCGCCACTCCGGGCCGGGATGTATTGGGTCAGAAACTGACGAAAATCGCGCTCTCCGATAAAGCAGATGCCAGTCGAATCCTTCTTGGCATGCGTAGGCAGTTCCGCTTTGCGTGCCAATTCACGGACCTTCGATTTCTCGATCTCTCCAACGGGAAACAACGTGGCGGCGAGCTGTCGCTGACCAAGCGCATGCAGGAAATAAGTCTGATCCTTGCTGGCGTCGACTGCACGCAAGAGGCGGAAGCGGCCTTCCAGGTTATCCACGCGCGCGTAGTGGCCGGTGGCGATTTTCTCGGCGCCTAGACTGTGTGCTTCGTCGAGGAAGGTCTTGAATTTGATCTCGCGGTTGCAGAGCACGTCCGGATTCGGCGTACGGCCCGCACGATATTCGGCGAGAAAATGCTTGAACACCCCGTCCCAGTATTCAGTCGCAAAATTGCGCGCATGAAACGGGATTCCCAGCCGCCCGCACACGGCCACGGCGTCTTTGCGATCCGCGTCGGTGGTGCAGGGGCCGCTGCGATCATCTTCTTCCCAGTTCTGCATAAACAGGCCTTCGACCTCGTAGCCTGCTTGCTGCAGCAGCAGGGCGGCGACGGACGAATCGACACCTCCGGAAATACCCAGCATCACCTTCATGCCGCGTCACCACCGGATAGCAGGCTTGTTACCGCCGACAGTGGCAGTCTTTGGCCTGCGAGCCAGTCATCGATGCTCATGAGAATCAGCGGGCTCCGCAATTGCTCACCTAGCTCGGTGATTTCGTGGCGTGTCATCCACAGCGCTTTCCGAATGCCGACATCCAGCGGTTGCTGAGGATCGTGGCTTAAAGGCCGCGCTGCAAAGCTGAAGCGCACGATCATGTCGCCGTGCTCATCGCTGCGCCATTGATGGACCCCAACCAGATGAGTCGGCTCTACCATCCAACCTGTTTCTTCGCGCGTTTCGCGCACCGCAGCCTGTAACAGACTCTCTCCGTCGTCCAAATGGCCGGCTGGCTGGTTATAGGCGACACGGCCGTTGACATCTTCTTCAACCATGAGGTAGCGATCGCCGCTTGCGACAATACATGCGACTGTCACATGTGGTCGCCACACCTCGTTACGTGGGTTCTCAAATACTTTCATTCTGAGGTCAAAAGGCCGGGGGTAGGCACTGGAAATAGCGTTATTGTGCCATTACCTCAAGCGAGGCCGCCCGGGAGCAGAATTATGGCTGGGCGTATACTGCAACCGAACAGGTACGAATCCCGTAAGACATGGCGAACGAATCCGAACAAGAACACGGTAGTGGACACGGACTTACTGTCGAGGTATCGAAGCCTGAGGTGGCACGGCCGCCTCTGTTTCAGGTGCTGCTATTGAACGACGATTTCACGCCGATGGATTTCGTGGTCGAGGTGCTGCGTACGTTTTTCGGCATGGACCAGGAGAAGGCCGTACAGATCATGTTGCACGTACATACCCGCGGTAGGGGTGTGTGCGGGGTGTTCACGCGCGAGGTGGCCGAAACCAAGGTCACCCAGGTGAACGAATATTCACGAGCCAATCAGCATCCTCTGTTATGCACGATGGAAAAGGTGTAAGACCTTGTCTAAAGCGTTTTGGCGGAGCCGGCGAGCGCGAAGACATTGATCCCCTCCTTTTTGGCCCCCATCTTGCATCCATCGCGGTAAAGCCGCCCATTATTGCAGTGGAGTAGGTCCGGATGTTCAGCAAGGATCTCGAAGTTACCATCGGCCAGTGCTACAAGCAGGCCCGCGAGCAACGCCACGAGTTCATGACCGTGGAGCACCTGCTGCTTGCCCTTACCGAAAATCAATCGGCGCTTGGTGCGCTGCGCGCCTGTGGCGCGGATCTTCCGCGCCTAACCCACGAGCTGGAAAAGATCATTGCCGAAACCGTGCCGGTACTTCCGCACGGTGATGAGCGCGATACGCAGCCCACGTTGGGATTCCAACGTGTCCTGCAGCGCGCTGTCTACCATGTGCAATCTTCGGGTCGTAAAGAGGTGACCGGCGCCAACGTGTTGGTCGCCATTTTCGGTGAAAAGGATTCGCATGCCGTGTATTTCCTGCACCAGCAGGAAATCACGCGGCTGGACGTGGTCAATTATATCTCGCACGGCATCGCCAAGATCGGCGACGAGTCCCCCAGCGGGGCGTCCGGGGCTGATCGAGAGGCAGAGGAAGGCGGCGAGGGTAAAGGTAATCCGCTGAGCGAATATGCCTCCAATCTCAACGAGCTGGCCTTGGAGGGCAAGATCGACCCACTGATCGGCCGTCAGGACGAGATCGAACGTACCATCCAGGTACTTTGTCGCCGGCGCAAGAACAATCCGCTTTATGTCGGTGAAGCTGGGGTCGGCAAAACCGCGCTGGCCGAGGGCCTGGCCAAACGAATCGTGGACGGCGAAGTGCCGGAAGTGCTTGAGAACGCAACTATCTGGGCGCTCGATCTGGGTGCCCTGGTGGCGGGAACCAAGTATCGCGGCGATTTCGAAAAACGGCTCAAGGCCGTCATCACGCAGCTGAAGAAGCAGCCGGGCGCCATTCTGTTCATCGACGAAATCCACACCATCATTGGTGCCGGTTCGGCGTCGGGAGGCACCATGGATGCGAGCAACCTGATCAAGCCTATGCTTGCGTCGGGTGAGTTGCGTTGCATCGGATCCACCACGTTCCAGGAATTCCGCGGCATCTTCGAAAAAGACCGGGCGCTGGCGCGTCGCTTTCAGAAGATCGATGTGGTGGAGCCGAGCGTGGCCGACAGCCTGGAAATCCTCAAGGGCTTGAAGTCCCGCTTCGAGGAGCACCACGGTGTGACCTATACACCCGAAGCGCTAAAGGCCGCGGTCGACTTGTCGGTGAAACATATTCCCGATCGCCTGCTGCCAGATAAGGCCATCGACGTGATCGACGAGGCCGGCGCGCGGCAACGCTTGCTGCCAGTCGATCAGCGCACCGGCAAGGTAGATGTGCCGGAAGTCGAGTACATCGTTGCGAAGATGGCGCGGATTCCTGCCAAGCAGGTATCGGCGTCGGATCGCGACGTGCTCAAGAACCTCGAGCGCAACCTCAAGATGGTGGTGTTTGGGCAAGATCCTGCGATCGAGGCGCTGGCGGCGTCGATCAAGATGGCACGCTCGGGGCTAGCCGATCCGTCCAAGCCAATCGGTTGCTTCTTGCTCGCTGGTCCGACCGGCGTGGGCAAGACCGAGGTGACCAAACAGCTGGCGATGCAATTGGGCATCGAAATGATCCGCTTCGATATGTCCGAATACATGGAAGCGCATTCTGTTTCCCGCCTGGTTGGCGCACCTCCGGGGTACGTTGGTTTCGATCAAGGTGGTCTGCTGACCGAGGCGGTGACCAAGCACCCGCACGCCGTGTTGTTACTCGACGAAATCGAGAAGGCGCACCCGGACGTGTTCAATATCCTGCTGCAAGTGATGGACCGCGGTGTTTTGACCGATACCAATGGACGGGAAGCCAACTTCAAGAATGTGGTCGTGGTGATGACAACCAATGCCGGCGCCCAGCAGGCGTCTCGCCGGGGTATCGGTTTCGTGAAGCAGAACCATTCTATGGATGCGATGGAAGTGATTCGCCGCAGCTTTACGCCGGAGTTCCGCAATCGCCTGGACGCGATCATCCAATTCAATGCATTGGACTTCGACCATATTCTGCGTGTGGTGGACAAGTTCTTGATCGAACTGGAATCGCAGTTGAGCGAGAAGCACGTTGCGCTGGATGTCGATGCCGACGCCCGCCGCTGGTTGGCCGAGCATGGCTTCGACCCGCAAATGGGCGCACGCCCGATGGCGCGCGTAATTCAAGAGAAGGTCAAGCGCGTGCTGGCGGACGAATTGCTGTTTGGCAAACTCGCCGAAGGCGGCAAGGTGATGCTAAGTGTTCGCGATGGCGAGTTGCAGGTGACTGCCGAGGCCGCTGAGCCGGTACCTGCAGCGGTTTCCTGATATCGATCGGAAGCAGGGCGAGAGAGCGAAAAAGCCGCGTACAATGCGCGGCTTTTTCATGTATCTGGGAACGGTTTACCCAACCTGTCACTTCATGCGGTAAGTGATCCGGCCTTTGGTCAGGTCATAGGGAGTCATCTCCACTTTGACCTTATCACCCGTCAGGATGCGGATGTAGTGCTTGCGCATGCGCCCCGAAATATGGGCGATGACAATGTGGCCGTTTTCCAGCTGCACGCGAAACATGGTATTGGGCAGGGTTTCCACCACCGTGCCTTCCATTTCAATGACGTCGTCTTTGGCCATGCGTTCCGGAGAGTTTGCGTAGGCCACCATGGCCGCGTAAGCCGTCGATTATGCCACGTATCCGCGATCGGTCAAAGAAGCATCAGCTGAAATGCTCGTCCAGCTTGCGCCGGATTTCTTGCTCGATCATGCCTTTGAGTGGAGAAAGAAGCATGCCGAGCTGGGCGCTCACATGGATTTCATCGGTATCGATCGCAATCTTGCCGTTGATCCCCGGGCGCTGAAAGACCAGCACTTCACCCTGCCATTGCGTCTGGACCTCGAATTTCTCTCGCATCCGTGCGGCGACCTTGTCGATCACGGCATGGGCTTCCACCGGAGAAAGTTGATGCGGACGGCGAACATCGATGGTAGGCATGGCAGTGCTCAACGGAAGGAACCAAGCATGATAAACGCAATTCCTGCCGATCATTCCCGCGCTTCTGCTAGAGTCGCGCCGTCACGTCGTTGGTCACTCCATGCGCATTGAGTTTTTCCAATCCAACCGGCCGGTATTCCATTGGAACCAGGCACTGCTTCGCGTGGGCAGTGATCCTGACAACGACCTTATACTGGCATCTGGCCAGGCAGCACCTCATCACTTGCGTATCAGTCTGGACCGTCGTGGTTGGGTGCTTGATGTGTTGCCTGACGCCACCCGCATCTACGTGAACGCCAGACCGGTGCGCGAACGTGCCATCCTGTATCCCGGCGATACACTCAGTCTGGGGGATTGCCGCATGCTTCTTTGCGCGGATGCAGCGCCTGCGGGGCGAATCTTGCCTGATGCACCAGAACCGGAACATTGCACGGTTGCCTTGCGTGCCGTGGCCGGCCCGCTGTCCGGTCGGGTATTTCCGCTATCGGATCGGCTGGAACTGGGACCGCAAGCACGAGTGCCCTTGGATCTTCCGCAAGGCGAAGTCGCCAGCCTGACGGTCTTTTGGCGCGATCATCGGTTGTGCTTGGAGAGCAGTCAGAAAGGTGATGCACGCTATCCGGTCCGGGTCAACGGAAACGTCGTGGAGCAGACGACGTTACTTCCTGGCGATCAGCTCGGTATCGGTATGCATCGTTTTCTTGTCGATGCCCCAGGGCTGGAACCGGAACCCGAGATCATCGTTCCTCCGGCGCCTGAGCCTCTGCCCGAGGAAGCTGCGGGGCCGCGGGGCGAAGTGTGGTGGCTGATTGCCACCGCGGCGGTGCTTGCACTAGGCATTGCCTTACTTTTGTTACTGCACTTCTGACACCACCGAGATGTTGTTTTTGCGATTGACGCGTTGTTGCTGCGTCGCGGCATAATGCACCGATCTCCCAAGATGAGAGCCGACGCGTGAGTAGGATATGGAATTTCAGCGCAGGTCCCGCGGCATTGCCGTTGCCGGTGCTTGAGCGTGCGCAGCGCGAGCTGCTGGATTGGAACGGCAGCGGTGCTTCGGTGATGGAGCAATCGCATCGTGGCAAGCGGTTCATTGCCATGGCTCAGCAGGTTGAAGCCACCCTGCGCGAACTGATGGGCATTCCCTCCGACTACGCCGTATTGTTTGAGCAAGGCGGCGCGACCCAGCATTTCGCTCAGATTCCTATGAATCTTGCAAAAGAAGGGCAGAGCGCGGACTACATCGTTACGGGGCATTGGAGCGAAAAGGCGGCGAGCGAGGCCGCACCGTACGTCCATGTAAACATAGCGGCGACAAGCAAGGGCGAAAACTACCTGCGCATGCCGGCACGCGAAACATGGAGGTTGAATCCCGATGCTGCCTACGTGCACATCGCCACTAACGAAACCATCCACGGTGTGCAGTTCCAGGAGATCCCCGATGCGGGTGACGTCCCGCTGATCGCGGATATGTCCTCCGACATTTTATCCGCCCCCATCGACGTCAGCCGCTTCGGCTTGATCTATGCGGGCGCACAGAAAAACATCGGACCGTCCGGCTTGGTTCTTATGATCATTCGCCGTGATCTGCTGCAGCGGCAGGGGCGTTCGATGGCGAGAATTTTTCGCTACGCAGAGCATGCGGCGAATGATTCGATGCTTAACACGCCCAACACCTGGGGCTGGTATCTGGCAGGACTCACCTTTGAATGGCTGAAGGAGCATGGCGGGCTTGTCGCCATGGCCGAGCGCAATCGCGAAAAAGCCGCTTTGCTTTATGCGGCCATCGACAACTCCGAAGGTTTTTATAGCAATCCGATCGATCCGCCGGTCCGTTCACGCATGAACGTGCCTTTTACGCTGCACGACAGCGCGCTCGATGCTGCTTTTCTGCAGGAATCCGAGGCAGCAGGGCTTCTTGCGCTCAAGGGGCATAAGGCTTTGGGGGGCATGCGCGCCTCGCTTTATAACGCCGTGCCCATGGAGGCGGTGCAGGTACTGGTTGCCTTCATGCAGGATTTTGCACTTCGCCACGGGTGATGCCGAAAACAGACAAACCTGTGAATTTCGGGCACTATTGTCCTTTGAATAGACTGCTTTACGTTTGGACATCCATCACATGAACGAGCCCAAATTGTCGCTGGTGCAGGTGCGGGAGCGCATCGACAGCATTGACCGGCAGATCCAGGAGCTGATCTCCGAGCGCGCCAACTGGGCCCGCGAAGTGGCCAAGGTAAAAGGTGAGGGCTTGTCGGCTATTGATTACTACCGCCCTGAGCGCGAGGCACACGTGCTGCGGATGGTCGTGGACCGTAACCATGGGCCACTCTCCGATGCGGAAATGGTTCGCCTGTTCCGCGAGATCATGTCGTCCTGTCTCGCACAGGAGGACCCCCTCAAGGTAGGTTATCTCGGTCCGGAAGGCACCTTTAGCGAGCAAGCCGTGCGCAAGCACTTCGGACATGCGGCGTATGGCCTGCCGCTGGGCAGCATTGAAGAAGTATTCCAGGAAGTCGCCGCAGGTCACGCAGATTTCGGTATCGTGCCAGTAGAAAACTCCGGTCAGGGTATGATCCAAATGACCCTGGACATGTTCCTCACCTCCAATGCGCGTATCTGCGGTGAAGTGGAGTTGCGCGTACATCAATGCCTGCTTTCACAACGTAGCTCGCTTGAAGGCATCAAGCGCGTCTATGGCCATGCGCAGTCCCTGCAGCAATGCAAAACCTGGCTGCGCGTGAACCTGCCCGATGCGGAATGCATTGCCGTCCACAGCAATGCTGAAGGTGCGCGGCTGGCCCGCCATGCAGACGATACGGCGGCCATTGCCGGAGCAACAGCCGCCAAGATTTACGGCTTGAAAGTGGTTGCCCAGGCCATCGAGGACCGGGCCGACAACACGACCCGCTTCCTGGTGATTGGCCGCTCGCTCTTTCCTCCGTCAGGCAATGACCGCACATCGCTCTTGATCAGCGTCAACGACAAACCGGGCGCGCTCTACGACGTACTGAGCCCGTTCGCCAAGCATGGCGTCAGCATGAATCGCATTGAATCACGGCCGGCACATACCGGCACATGGCAATATGCCTTTTTTATCGATGTCTCGGGTCATATCGACGATGCGCCATTGCAGGCAGCCCTGAAAGACATGGGGCCGATGGCTACGCAAGTGCGAGTGCTTGGTTCCTACCCAGTGGCACTGCCATGAGCGGTGCGCAACGTCTGGATTGGGTTAGCCGACCTGCCTCGCCCTTGCATGGCAATGTCTTCGTGCCGGGTGACAAGTCGGTCTCGCATCGTTCGATGATGCTATCGGCCATCGCCGAAGGAACCTCGCGCATTCGCGGTTTCCTTGAGGGCGAAGACACGCGCGCCACGGCCGCCGTGCTGGCGCAACTGGGTGTATCGATTGAAGCTCCGACGGCGGGCGAGCGCATTGTGCACGGGGTTGGATTGCACGGCTTGCGTGGATCAGATGAGTCGCTGGATTGCGGTAATGCTGGTACCGGCATGCGACTGCTGACTGGTTTGCTGGCGGGGCAATCATTCGATAGCGTGCTTATCGGCGATGAGTCACTCTCCAAGCGGCCCATGCGTCGCGTCACCGATCCTCTTGCGAACATGGGCGCGAAGATCGACACCCATGAGGGGCTGCCGCCTTTGCATGTGCACGGCAATCAACATTTGCATGGCATTCGTTATGAGCTACCAGTTGCCAGTGCCCAGATCAAATCGGCACTGCTTTTGGCGGGTCTCTATGCCGAAGGTGTCACAGAGGTCATCGAGCCTCACCCCACCCGTGATTACACCGAACGCATGCTGGCCGCCTTCGGGTGGCCTATCGTCTTTGCACCCGGCCACGCCAGGCTTGAAGGTGGTCATCGCTTGCGTGCGACGGATGTCGTCGTACCGGCCGACTTCTCCTCGGCTGCGTTTTTTTTAGTGGCCGCCAGCATCGTGCCCGGCTCTGAACTTCGGCTTCCGGCTGTCGGTTTGAATCCACGTCGCACCGGCTTGCTGAAAGCCTTGCAGCTGATGGGTGCCGATATTCGCATCGAAAACCCAAGCGAAAGCGGCGGTGAAGCCGTAGGGGATTTGTTCGTGCGTTACGCTCCCCTGCATGGTATCGAGCTGCCGGAGATAGTGGTGCCGGACATGATCGACGAGTTTCCGGTGCTGTTTATGGCAGCCGCGGTGGCACAGGGACGCACAGTGGTGCGCGGCGCGGCCGAATTGCGCGTCAAAGAATCAGATCGCATTGCTACGATGGCAGCCGGCATGCGCGCACTTGGAATTCAAATCGAAGAAACACCGGACGGAGCCATCATCGATGGAGGCGTCATAGGTGGTGGCACCGTGGATAGCCATGGCGATCACCGTATCGCGATGAGTTTTGCGGTGGCAGGATTGCTGGCGAAAGATGCCGTGACCATTCGCGATTGCGCTAATGTCGCTACCTCGTTTCCCGGCTTTTTCGATCTGGCCAACCGTTGTGGGTTCGTGCTGAGCTAACGCCTTCGTTTCGAAGGCCTGCCGCGAGTGACGCATGTCCGTTCCTGTTCCACCCTTCATTGTCGCCATACCTGCTCGTTATGCTTCCACCCGGTTGCCGGGGAAGCCTTTGCGTGCCCTTGCAGGACAGCCCATGGTCGTGCGTGTGGCTCAACGCGCGCTGCAGGCTGGTGCGACGCAAGTTATCGTAGCGACGGACGACCAGCGCATCGCCGATGCCCTGGCAGGGCAAGGCGTGGAGGTATGCATGACGCGCCCCGACCATGCTTCGGGCAGCGATCGCCTCGCCGAATGTGCCGCTTACTATGGCTGGTCGCCAGAAACCATCGTTGTAAATCTGCAAGGCGATGAACCTTTTGCGCCAGCTGCAGGTATTCGGGAAGTGGCGCGCGCGCTGGCCGAGGACGATGCGCCCATGGCCACCCTGGCAACACCGATTTCGGATGTGCATGAACTGTTCGATCCAAACACGGTAAAGCTGGTCCGGTCGACACATGGCCGTGCCTTGTATTTCAGCCGTGCGCCAATACCTTGGGCGCGGGATGCCTTTTCGGTCAACAAAGATGTACTGCCAGAGGATTTACCGTTTCTGCGGCACATCGGCATCTACGCCTATCGCGCCGGTTTCTTACAGCAATATGCCAGTCTGCCACGCACGTCGCTGGAGCAGGCCGAGTCGTTGGAACAGCTGCGCGTGCTTGAGCACGGTTTTGCTATCGCCGTCCGGTTGACGCCGGAACCATTCCCGCCCGGCATCGACACCGAGGCTGACCTGCAGCGGGCCGAGGCATGGGTAGCCAAACTTTAACTCCGCGTAGCGTCCTGTTCGTTTGCCTCGGCAATATCTGCCGATCGCCGTTGGTTGAAACGGTTGCACGTCATCACCTGGTGAATGAGGGATGGGCTATCAAGGTGGCGTCGTGCGGTACCGGTGGATGGCATGCCGGCGAACAGGCAGATCCGCGCATGCGCGCGGCGGCGGCGCGTGCCGGCTACGAATTGGAAGCTCATCGCGCACGCCAGCTTTGCGCTGAAGATTTTGACCGTTACGATCTCTTGTTAGCGATGGACAGCGCCAACCTGCGCGACATGCTGCGCCTATCCGGCGGCAAGGCGCAGGATAGGCAAGCCTTGTTTCTGGAATGGACAGGTACCATGCCGCCACGCGATTTTCCCGACCCGTACTATGGTGAACTCACCGGCTTTGCACATGCCGTCACCCTTGCCGAGCGAGGCGTGCGGGGGCTGATCGAACGTCTGCGTCGGGGCTGAACGCGGACTGCAGGAGGTGAGGTAGCGCGTGTCGCGAACCGGGCTAAAATTAGCCTTATGCAGCCCCCCCCCATCCAGGCCTTCGACGGCAAGGCCTTTGTCAGCACGCTCACCACGTCGCCCGGCGTCTATCGTTACTTCGATGAAGATGGCGACCTGCTGTATGTGGGTAAAGCCAGCAATCTGAAGAAGCGCGTTGGCAGCTACTTCCTGAAGCCGCGGATGGAGCCGCGCATCGCTGCCATGGTGTCGCAGATTGCGCGCTGCGAAATCACCGTCACGCGCACAGAAGGGGAGGCGTTGCTGCTCGAGTCGCAGCTGATCAAGGCCCTGAAGCCGCGCTATAACATTCTGTTGCGCGACGACAAAAGCTATCCCTACATCTATCTATCCGGCGGCGAGGACTATCCCCGGTTGGCTTTCCACCGTGGTGCGCGCAATCAGCCAGGACGGTATTTCGGGCCGTTTCCCAGCGCCTTCGCCGTGCGTGAAAGTCTCAATCTGATGCAAAAGCTGTTCAAGGTACGCCAGTGCGAGGACAGCTATTTCCGTAATCGCTCGCGTCCCTGCCTGCAGTATCAGATTGGCCGCTGCACCGCTCCGTGCGTCGCCCTGATCAGTGCTGAGGAATATCGCAGCGACGTGCGCCATGCCGAAATGTTTCTGGATGGTCGCAGCAGTGCGGTCATCGACGAACTGGCCGCATCGATGGAGCAGGCCAGTACCGCGCTCCAGTTCGAGCGTGCCGCGGCCTTGCGTGACCAGATCGCAGCCTTGCGCAAGCTGCATGCACAGAACCATGTGCAAGGCGCCACCGCCGACATGGATGTCATTGCCTGCCGCATCGAAGCAGGCATCGTATGTGTCAGCGTGTTGTTTTTCCGCAACGGCATCAGCCTCGGCACGCGTGATTATTTTCCGCGCCTACCGCTGGATGCCGAGCCAGCGGACGTCTTGGCCCAATTTGTCGCCCAGTACTATCTGGACCGCCCTGTGCCGCGGGAAATCATCCTCGGCGAAGCCATCCCCGACGAACAACTGCTCAGTGACATGCTGGCGCAGCAATGTGGGCACTCCGTCGAGATCAAGAGCCGGGTGCGTGGCGAGCGGGCTCAGTTTCTACAGATGGCCGAACGCAATGCACAGGCGTCGCTTACGTCGCGTATCGCCAGCCGCCAAACCCTGGGCACGCGCTTCGAGGATCTTCAACAGCTGCTCGGTTTGGACGAGCCTCCTCGCCGGATTGAATGTTTCGATATCAGCCACACACGCGGAGAAGCGACCGTCGCTTCCTGCGTGGTGTTTGGGCAGGAAGGCCCCGAGAAATCCCACTATCGCCGCTTCAATATCACCGGCATCACGCCCGGCGATGATTACGCCGCCATGCATCAAGCGCTTACCCGTCGTTTCCGCAAAGTGGCGGAAGGCGAGGGCGCACGTCCGGATGTGTTGCTGATCGACGGTGGCGCCGGGCAAGTGGCGCAGGCATTGGATGTACTGCGCGAACTCGGCATAACCGGCATCGAAGTGGTCGGTGTTGCCAAGGGGCCAGGGCGTCGCGCCGGCGAGGAAACCCTGGTGCTGGCCGGGTCGAACCGTGAAATTCATCCGGGGCCTACCTCGCCTGCGCTGCATTTGGTCGCAGCGGTGCGGGACGAATCCCATCGTTTCGCCATCAGTGGGCATCGCAAGCGTCGGGAGAAGGCGCGCGAGCGCAGCATTCTGGAAGAGGTGCAGGGTGTGGGCGCGCGCCGTCGCACGGCACTGCTCAAGGCTTTTGGAGGCTTGGCAGGCGTGGAGGCTGCCGGCATCGAGGAACTCATGCAAGTCAAAGGGATCGATCGCGGCCTCGCAGAACGTATCTATGACGCGTTGCATGCCTGATCACATTCACTCGTGCGACACTAGCCGCGGCCTGATTCGTTCTGTGCGGCCAGCACGTCTTCCGGGCGCTACCTTGGAACCCGTCCTGTTTGTCCGCATTTCCCGCAGCATCGGTTCGGCGGATATCCCATCTGCTTTGCCGGTGGCCCCGGGGGCTGCGAACAGAGGGCGTCGGCGCGCTTTATCGAGTCAACCCATGTGCTTTTGAAACCGGAAGGAGATCATGCGCATCAATTTGCCGACCTGGCTGACGCTGTTCCGCGTAGCGCTGCTGCCGGTGATGGTGCTGGTGTTCTATTTACCGTTCCGTGGACACAACATTACCTCGGCCGTAGTGTTTGCCTTGGCGGGCGCGACCGATTGGCTGGATGGCTACCTTGCCCGGCGCCTGGGCATGACCTCCAAGTTCGGAGCATTCCTTGATCCGGTAGCGGACAAGCTAATGGTGGCAGTCACGCTGTTCATGCTGGTGGCTTCGCATCGCGGGGACTGGTCCGGCATCGTCATGGCGATTACGTCGGCCATCATCGTCGGGCGTGAGATCAGCATTTCGGCCTTGCGCGAATGGATGGCGGAAATCGGCATGCGGGCCACGGTGAAGGTGGCTTTCCTCGGCAAGCTGAAAACGGCCATGCAGATGATCGCCCTGATTGTGCTGATTCTGCAGCATGAAAAAGATGCCGAGGCATTGCGCCTCTATCACATTGGCGAAGGCTTGTTGGTGCTGGCTGGCATACTCACAATCTGGTCCGGTCTTTATTACCTGCGCGCGGCCTGGCCTGCGCTGCATGAAGAGCATCCGGCACTCTCGCCGAAGCGCGATGGAAACGCTTGACGGTTTCGTTTCAGCCGCTAAAATGCGCGGCTCCGATGCGGGAATAGCTCAGTTGGTAGAGCACGACCTTGCCAAGGTCGGGGTCGCGAGTTCGAGTCTCGTTTCCCGCTCCAAATTTTGATCCGTGGGCGTCGTTGAGGCCGCAGATCCTTGAAAGAAGGGGCGAAAGCCCCTTTTTTCGTTCTGGCAACCTCCACCAGAATCCGCTTGCGGCCGTCTCGTTCTGGATTGTCCTGGAATAAGGCACTGGCCGCCCCAGAAAGGGCCTTCACAGAGCTTATGGACTGACGCCGCCGAGATGGTGATGGTCGTGGCAGTGCAACCGATCGTAGAGGGCTGCGTTGTAGTCGAAGACGCCGGCACAGGTCAACGCGGGTCTTGACAGGCTTGCAGACGTGAGGCCCTCAAGAACGATTCGGCGACCGCGTTATCCCAACCATTGCCACCTCGACTCATAACTGGGTTGCGGGCCAGTGGTGGGAGGATGACCGAGCCATGGCATGGGTAGTAGCCACCGCCCGTCACGTCCAGCATGCGGCATATCCTAGCGAGATGGAACACGGCGCCTCCGACCCTCATCTCTACTCCTGACCACACGAAGAAACGAGACTGCTTCAGGGCAGAGATTATGGATGGGGTGTGTCGCATGAAGCTATGAATCGGACGCCTTCTTCCAAAGGATTCATACCCTGCATCAAAAATACGGGTAGAAAAATGATCTTATGCTGAACTCGTATCTCGGCACGATTTTATCGTGTCGCGCATTAAAATAATTCATTGCATTAGGTGATGAGATGCAATGGCGCCATTCATCTCTTGCGTATTATTAAAGAAGTAGCTGTCCGCTTCAATTCAACAGTGTTTCGATCCGAAAAACTTTGGCATAAAAAAATGCGACTTGGCTATATTGTTTTTTTAATCCGCAGGGATTTGATCGATCCGACATCCTGCACTGTAATGTGTTCAACGCGCCAGGCTTATAGATAAATCTAAAATAGGTCTCATGAGAGCGTTGATATCTTTGCGCAATGCCGGAATCTCATAAGGACTACGCCAAATGAGCTATATCTTAGGTTTTACCGGGAATTATCAAGACCTCGTTGCATCTGGCTATCCGCTTGGTCATGGCTATCGGTGGCTTTTGACGGAAGTGATGCGCTTCAACAAGCAGGACAGCCGCAGCCCCTTTGGGCCGGGGGGTATCAACCCTTATGCGTATTGCGGAGCGGATCCCATCAATCGTAGCGATCCCTCCGGCCATATTGGGATCGATCTTGCGGAGATCGACGACGACGTTCAAGCAGCTGTCCGCGACCTTGTGGATCAAGTTGCTGCAAATGAAGAACGTCCCTTATCACAAGCGAGCGCAGTTTCTTCGCACGGGGAAGTCGAGCCTATTGCGATGGAAAGAGCAAGGCCGGCATCGAGCCCGACACAACAAGAGCCAGCCAATCTCCCCAGACCGGTGGCCAGGTACGCGCCCGGAACCGGCCCGAGTGTGCCCTTGTTGAGTTATGAGACTTTTTTTAGGCGTACGCAAAACGAGCTCGCAACGAGCTCCAGCCGCGCTGAAGTCGAACGCGCCTGGGGAGCCTTTGGCGGGCTTTCTGTGGCCAGGCCTGGCGATGGCAACTATGAAGGCATGCTGCGTCTATTTACCTTTGGCAGGGATCTGGATGACGTAACCGCCGCACGTTCGAGGAACAATGCCCCACTTCAGGGATCTCCGCAAATTACCGTCACGGATTTGCAGGGATTCCCGGGAGAGGCGGCTTTTGCGCGCGATTTTGATTTGGACCCAGCCATTTTTGATCAGATGCGGGCAAACAGCACCAGGTCTGTCGCAACGGCTTTGATGAACATCCCGGCCTATAGAAGAATGCTGGTAGAGAGGGGGACGTTGCGACCAGGCATTGAACAGCAAGACCAGGTCCATACCAGTCTTTTACGCTTTCTTTTTGGACCCTGACGGATGGCAAGAAGTGGACTCGTCAAACATGCTGATCGAGTGGAAGCGAGCGATAACGTAGCGGAAAGAGATGTTTTTGAACAAGTATCCCTCCATCGGCGCAGCCAGTGCTTTGACAGGACAAAAAAGCTGGTAATGAAAGCAACGTATAGGTCGTTGGCTATTCAAAAAACGACTGAGTCTGTTGCATCGATACAACAGCAGCCGGAACTCGAAGGGCGATGCAGAATGTCATGAGCTCTCACACACTGGGTTATAAAGGGGCGAGCTGCGACCGAGTCACACTCGATTACCCCCTGGGAAATGGATACCGGCGCTACCGACTTTCGCCCATGCGCTTTAATGCGCCAGATAGCTTCAGCCCTTTTGGATTTGGTGGTATCAATTCCTATGCTTACTGCAAGGCAGATCCCATCAATCGCACGGACCCTTCAGGGCATGCCCCCTGGGGGGCACTCGACGCACTCGATTTAGCCACGAATGACATTCGCCTTGCACCTTCGATGGGGCCGGCAGATCACCCCATTGAGGTTCGGCGTGCCTACTCTGCGCCGTCCAATATCGATTTATCTGGGCGGATTTCGATAATGGATGCTCGCAGGCCATGGAACGAAGAAGCTTATGTGCCCACTGCAAAAAAGATCCCGTTTAGACGATCAGCCTGGTCCCAGCCACCCACAATCGGGGCGGCAGAATGCATCAAGCGCATTACGTCAAATTGATTGGGATATCCACGCGCAAGCAAGTATCAATTTTCTGCACGGTCGCTTGAGTAACTTGGAAAGGCAGTTGGCAGAGTTGCGAAGTCCAATTGCGTTGGAAGCTGCGCCACATACGGCACATACGCTAACTTTGGCGCTGCATAACGCCAGCCAAGTGTTCAATACCCTTATCAGCGATAGCGATCAGCTTTCCACTGATCTCACGTTGCCCATCCAGCAGGCAACGGAGCCCTATGCTGACCCGGAGGCCAGGCTATGGCGAGATAGGTGGGGAACTGACCCTGCCGGCAACGCCATGCGGGTCTTGACAAACTTGGGTGCCTTGCATGATCGAAGGGTGCTTATCGAAGTCCATATCGCACACGCTGAAAATTTATTGTCATCATTAGGGCAGGATTTTTCCACGGCATGGTTTAAATTTTGAAGAGTGCAATGCCTACTGGCTTGCGCGTGTGATCCAACCGGAGATCATGGAGAGGTAATCCGTTCCATGACCATAAAAAAGCTATTCAAGTTGATAGCCACGGATTTTATCTATATTCGGATATTTGTAAAAATGAATGATTTTAATATTTGTTTTACCGGAGGCTATAGAGATTCGGTCACATTGGGATACATGCTCGGTAATGGATATCGTGTGTACCTTCCCTGGCTTTCACGTAATAACAAACGTGATGATCTGAGTCCATTTGGACCAGGAGGCATCAATCCTTACGCCTATTGCATGGGAGACCCCGTCAATCACACGGACCCCAGTGGCCACATGGTTAGTGACTTCCTGATCGATGACATAGGGATCGAGGCCAGCGCCGTAGGGGACACGGTGAAAGAGGTAGTGGATGCTGTTTCTGGCGATAAAGGTATCAGAGGTGCGTCGGCGCTCTATGACGCCAACAGGAAGTGGAATACATACGATTCCATTCCAAAAACTACAAAAACTCCAAAAAAAAGCAATAATGCTTATCTTGGCGTCAACTATGGTGGCAACCAGTATTCTGAAAAAATAGGTATTTCTTCGATTATACCGTCGGAGCCACAGGCTCCGACAGGATATGAATCGATCGATGAACTGTTCGCCAGCGCGGAATTCTATATCGATCAGGCAAACCAGTTGATGCAATCATGGCGCATGGGTGAAGCAAAATTCATCGCTTTTTTACCGTACGAAGATATTCCCGTGATGGATCCAAGATACAAGACAGGTAGATACGTTTATGGACTTCACGTCAATACGATGAGATATGTTCCAGTAAAATATCTAAATGGTGAGGCATTCGTTACCGATCCCGAGATGCACCAAAATATGCGTGATATTTATAAAGTATATGTATATGCAAACCATAGCTTGGGATCGGCAAGCGATTTCATGAAAGTTATCCGGAAGGTAAATAGAAATGGCTTTGATGCCAGTCTTTTTCCGAGTTTAGCGAGTTCGATGCGTGAGCGCTTGGAAGTTCTTCATGTGGCTTACAATGAAGCACTCAGCAATCTTGGTAAAGCGCCCGCGAGGCCACCGCGGCTATTGGTTTTGGAGCAGTAATAGATAGATGGCCGCATCTGAGGACGCAGTGACAGCGGATGGTAAATCTTAATGCGTACGGAGAATTTATGAGTGACAGTTCATTGCTTGGTTTAAAGGGGGGTATCTGGATCCGACGGCGGCCTGCTATCCGCTGGGGAATGGCTATCGATGGGATTTGACTGACGCTGATGCGTTTTAACGCTCGCGATAGCCACAGTCTTTTCGGTAAGGGTCCATGTCCTTGACGACAACAATCGTGTTATTCCCCTGTGGGTTGACACTCCAAATGCTCATGAAGAATCCTTAAATACGCACGTTAACGAACCATCGTCAGCCAACACCCGCGTGATGAATGGGTGATTGGTGCCTGATCCTATGAATTTTCAGCACAATCTGGAAATCCGAAGAATACTTAGACTTTTAGGTGCGGTAGAAGATTCAATAAATAATATAAGTAAAAGGTGGTCCGTGCAGGAACAGTCGCTGGACGATATCCACCACATGTTATTGAAATACGGTAATGCTGGAAGCCTTGGAGCGGATGTCTCTGGTAAATTATTTGGCGGTGGTTTATCTCTAGAGATATGGAATAAACGGCATAATATTTCTTTTCCACGTTGTTGTGCGCGATGAGAGTGAGAGAGTAACCACATAGGAACATGCTAATTTCTGTATCCTGCCATTCGCAGAGCTTTTCCTTGAAGGGCGACCCTATCAGGAGAGATATATGACTTTTGTTCAAGTATGTGGTTTTACCGGAGCATGTCGTGCTTCCTTCATTCCAGCTTATTTATTAGGCAATGGGTATCGCGGATATTTACTTGCTCTCATGCGTTTCAATGCGCCGGATAGCTTTAGTCCGTTCGGGATCGGCGGCCTGAACCCCTACGCTTACTGCGCAGCGGACCCTATCAATAAGGTCGATCCGTCAGGCCATGCTTTTGAAGCGCTCACATCTTTCTTTCGCGCGATGTTTCGATCCAGCGAAACAGCCGAGTTGCGTTCGGTCGCTGCTGATACCAGCGCCTCCGATACCGGTGCCCTGCTCAACGATTTCATGCATGTTCACGACCCAAAGCATGAGGTATCGGTGGTCGAGTTGATGGATGAGGGGCAGGGGCGTCTTGGCATCAGCAAAATGAGGTCCGTCGATAAAAAGATGTTGCGTACTTATCACAAGAAGGCCGTTTTCCCCACCGACCTGTTACCTGAGACTTTATTTCAGCAAGGCGGCATCCTGCCTCCTGGTCAGGACGGAGATCCCACGATCTATTTCCTGGATGGGATGATTTTCCGTCCCGAAGATTCAAGCTACGTGAAACTTTATGAGACCTCCGGCCTGGATGAGGCGGCCCAAAATCGAGCCATCGAGCCGGACAAGCGATTTGAGCTTTATCTCGATGCGGGACCTGATGCGCTGGCGCCGGAAAGAGCGGGAGGATACCTTTCCAATAATGCTATGCAAGGTGGCGCTGTCCTGCTTCACCCAGGGAAAATACCTCGTTATCGGTTCCTGTACTACGTCGACCGATACCAGGAAGGTGCGCTCACGATCAACGGCAATTATTTTGTCGCCGCAAACTATCAAAGTATTTCGCACGAGCAAGAGCGCTCGAATCTTTTGGAGACCGCCACCGCTATTCGTTTCTGATCTTCCATCGGCGCAAAAGGCGGTTGCGTGCGATGACGATCGAATTGCGTGCCTGGTTCCATGGCTGGCCCACTGTCGCCTCGAATCACACGGGTCTACCTCTTTATTGCATTGACCTGCTTTGGCGCATGGACGACTACACGCAGGGGCAATAATGGATCGACTTTACGGTTGTAATCACCCAGCGCGCCAGACAAGCAAGTGTGTGGTCAATGCTGAGTAGATGACGGAACCGTCATAATGTCGATGTGTTTCATCAAGAAAAAGTATTGTTAAGTGCCTAGGACGTCAGCATAGGCGCCATCGTCACTTGGATTTCCTTGTCAAGTTCAGCTCATCCAAAGGATTTTTACCTTGGATCAAAAGTCTGACCGGCCAAACGAACTTATGCTGAAACCCGATCGCCGTGATGCTCTGAGCATCACGGACCGTAGTGTTCTCCATCAGTATGCAATCAAAGGAGCAAGACCATGGCGAAGCGTCAGACCGGCACGGCAACGACCACCAGTTCCTTCGACCAGCCCTATTCGTTTACCGCCAATTCAACGGCGCAGTTTCAGGACATCTATCAAATAGATGGGTCGGAGATTTTCTTCGGGACCGGTGGCTATGTGATTGGGGCCTACTACATCTGTATCAATGAAAATGGCGTGACCGATATTCAAGCGAGCCTCCCGCCCACACTCGGTATCGCCGACGCAAACGGTAACTGGGCGCATGCCTGGGACGGTGTGACGAACACCGGCTTTTACCTCGACGGCAATGCCCAGCGGGTCACCAATGCGGGCATCTACGCCAACGGCAACCATTGTGTAGGCATGCGGATGTATTTTGATCCCATCAGTACGCATTTAAACAATGACATCATTGCCCCTACCCAGGCACCGGCGGCCACCCGCTTTCAAGCCTACATGGAGGCGCTGCTGGGCATCACTTCCCCGCCATGGGGATGGGAGAAGAAGGTACCGACCTTGGCGCTCAACGATGGCAGTCAGCTTCCGCAAGGATGGGCGAGCTCGGTAACGCCCACGGCCTACACCGAGGTTATTATCGTGCCTCCGTCGGAAGCCGTGCCACAAAGGGAGGAAGAGGGTGGTCCCGCCGAGAGCGTGCTCGGTGGGTGGCGCCCGTTGTTGTATCTCACCAGTACGGTGCCGGGCCAGATCACGATCGAGGGCCAGTTGACCCTGCCGGATAGTACGGTCGTGAAACTGGGTGACGTCGTATCGACGTATTCCGCCTCGCCGATCCAGGTGACGGGGTACCCATCCAATGCCTACGCAGCCGGAGCAAGCGGAGGACTGGCTATCAGTCCCACTCGTGCGCCGTCGTCGCAGAATCTGGACATGGATACTTATTGCCTTACCCACGCTGACTGCAATCCTTTATCACCTGAATTTTACTGGCGGCAAGATAACTACCAAATCTCCATTGACAATAAAATTTCTCCCATTAATGGCTATGGCGCAGTCAAGAAGATGGTGGACTGGAGCTTGGATGGGGCATCCATTGCGAAAGGTCAACCGTCCGATCCGCTCGATGCTTACTATTACACGAGCCAGTACAACTATTACAACACGGATGCCTATATTTACTGGAGCGGCACGCCTGACGTGACTATTCCTTTGTGGGACGATCTTGATGATAATCCTATTATACCGACAGGTCGCGACGACGGATCGATTGTCATTATCTTGATGACATTCATTAATCTTGTGCGTCCGTTTTGTCAAACGCCATCTGGAAGAAATGGATTGTTAGGCATTAAAGGGTATGTTCAATTTCATGACCAGTATGGCAATCCGGGTGAGTTCTATTTAAATTTCAAGTTCCCTGAAACGTATTATCCCAAGGGCTACGATCCCAATGAGCCTGTTCAAAAGGGATCGAGAAGCATTGTGCCCATTTATGATGGTTCTGGCCAGAATGTATTGAGCTATTTCTATGACATCATTATTCAAAATTATGCCGGTACGCCTAATTCATCCAGTCAGTATTACGCCTATTGGTATAGTATGGATGCTCAAAAATGGGGATGGGTTAATCCAAAGGATTGGAATAATCCTCCTAGTGGATACTATAATACAGTATTAATGGGTCCGGGAATGGGTAATCCATGGCGTTTTGGACCTAGCCTTCAAGGGGAGTCCGGGAGACTTATACCTAATGGAGCCCAGGGTCTATATGCTGCTCATTGGAATACCACTCCTTCGTCGGCGAGCGACTCTTCGTGGTGGGTGGGTATTTCTGAAGCGATGGGCGCTCCATACGGACAGGACTATTTGGCTCAAGCTGATGGAAATGCTTCAAAGTACGTCTATTTGAGGCCGATTTGGACATCAAATGGTTTTCGTTTATGGCACAAAGATAACAATAATATGAGCGAATACCTGTGGCCGGATCAAACACATAGTGATGGTGGAAATGCCATATATATGGAATATGCTGTTGGTGCGCCTCCAGGGCCAGGAGCGACATGGGCGTCTTTTAGATTTGTAAAGACGCCGAATGGCATATATTAGTTAATTTTTGACGGCTTATTTTTCTGGACACTCGTTAATTTAACGAGTGTCCAGTTCTCTTAAAGCGTTATGCCAGGATTGGTCATGGGTACCGGGATCGTCTATCTTATGCTGGGGCATAAGTGGGTTCGTTTGCTATGGAATTTTTTTGCGCGAAAAGTGATGATTCGCTGCAAACATCGATTGTTCATGACAGGTAAACGCTGATGTTGGCTCAACTTCTTCTTAAAACAGCTTATTGCGTTCCCGGCATCGCCGTACGCGTTATCGCTTTATAGAATTGACGAGCCATTCTGGCAATGCTGCTTGAGGATGTGCACTGGATGCAGTCTTTCAAAGAATTCGAGCGCTGCATCAAAAGTCAGGGTAAACAGAAAGACTTAAGGTAAAGGCTGGTTTACGTAGACGCCATGCATGGCTCCGAAATTTTACGCGTAAAAAGAAAGGAATTCGTGAAATGCATAATGCATGTTCCATTATTGGTCCGCGTATCTTCTACGTCAGAGGCGACACGGTTATATTTTGATGCGTAAAGACATTTACGTCATCATATTGGATGGATGATTATTATGGATTTTTGTTAAAAATATGCCAGTTACTCCAAGGTATTTTCGGATAGATCATCAATCTAGGAGTCAGTACGATGAGCAACGCCCCAACCTTCGTCAGTCAAGCAGGTAATTTCAGTAGCGCCGTATCGGGCCAGGTCGATCCGCGCACAGGCATGTATGGCGCCAATATCAGCCTGGGGAAAATTATCGGTAATCAGGGGGCGGGCCCAATTTGGCCTGTCTCACTGAACTACAGTCCCATGGCTTCTGCCCAGGGCGATCAATTCACTGACCTGGGCCTGGGTTCTGGCATTTCGCTCAACATAACCATGTATGACAGCACCAATAATATGCTCGTGCTTTCGACGGGGGAGCGCTATCTCGTCGATGAGGCTAACGCTACGACTGACACCGACGGCGGGTTGCTGATCCCCTTGGTGCAGTCTTCGTTGCGTACCATCCAATTCAAGCGCTACGACAACGGCAGTATCACGTGGCAATTATTTCCAAGCACCCTTAAGCAATATTACAAGGTGATCCATAAATCGGGTGAGATCGAGGTTCTGCAAGGAAAGAACATGGGAGGCAGTCTTAAGCTCCCACTCTTGATGATTAATCCGGCCGGACTGGCGCTGACATTCAACTGGCAATCGACCAATCTCGTCGGTGTCCTGGACGATACCGGCACGAAGCTATTGGCCACGTCATTCAATATGGCGACTTTTACGTTCTTTCCGAATACACCGGAAAGCTATGTGGCGAACCTCAACTATAAAACAGCGGGCCAGTTGTCCAGCGTGGATGTTAAAAAGAGCAATGATTTTAGCCAGGATGCCTGGCTGACCTGGACGTTGACTTACGGTAATTATCAGGGGAACGATGCCTGGCCGGGCTGGTTGACTGGTTTGACGTCCCCGGGTGGCGCGACTGAAAGTGTGCAGTACGCGCCCACGCATGCATTTCCTACGTCGGCCACGGTTTCTTCCACACCCATGCCAGCTGTGCAGTCGTACACCCGCAATCCTGGAGGCGGACAGCCTGCGATTACGACGACATATACCTACACGTCCCAGCAACAGCAGGGTGATATGGCTGGGCATAACTTTGTCGGCGGCGGCAATACCGGTATTTCAAACTGGGTAAATAATAGGGATAGTCTTTATGATTACAACCAGGCTTATGCGTATAGCTCCACGGAAACCTGCCGCTCGACGGAAGCCGGTGACAAGCGTACTCGGGTGATTACACGTGTCTACAATAAATTTCATTTGCTGACGACAGAAACGGTCACTCAATATAATTCTGACTCTTCGGTTAAAGACAACGGAAAGACGGTTGTGACGGCCACAAGCTATTACGCAGGCGATGCGCAGACTTTCGACCAGCAGCAGCATGCCTTCTTCCAGCTCCCGCTAAAGAAAACGGTGACTTGGGTGGATGGCGTTGATCCCGTCAATGATCCTCACTACACCGAAACAACCACATACGGCGAAAGCCTGACGAGCGGACCCTACGGTTGGGACGATTTCGGTAATCCGTTGCAGAAAACAGAGCCCGATGGCTTATTTACGCAATGGTCGTACTACGATGGCACCAAGAGCACTTCTCAATGCCCTGCAGACCCCAATGGCTTTACGCGCTTCGTGGCATGGAAGCGTACCGATCCCAGTGGCGTCACGGGAACCTTCATCGTGCCGGGTGCGCCCATTCAACAGACTAACTACACCTACGCGGCAGCAACGCCAGCCGCGATTACGTCAAAGTCTCCTTATGTGAATAGCCTGGTTCTAAAAAATTACGCATCGCATACAAGTGGTGGGACCTTATCTGGCAACGACTTAGTCAACGGCATGATGCTGTCGGATACCACGTATAGTTATGACACGGGAGGCGGCCTGAATGCCGGCCGCCTGACCAAGCAGGTGCTGACACATTATCCGAATGGAAAAACCTCCCAGTCGAGCGAGAGCTACCAAAGCACCGAGACGCTGACTTATACCACCGGGACATTTACCTACCCGGGATCGCAAGCCATCAATGTCCTGACCACCACGCACAAACTGGTGGCGAACGATCCGGACGTGCAGGCAGACGCGACAAACGGACATCCAGCGGGCTACTTGCAGGTACAAAACACGCATTCCGTGTCGATCTACAGTGGCCGCGTCCAACAGGATGTCGACACCCTGGGCAATGTCACGCAGTACGAATACGATATTTTGGGCCGGGTGACTGAGCGTACCCTCAATGCAACGAGCAGCGACGGCTATACCAACGTATTTAAATATACGTACGCAATCCAGGGAACATTGCTGGGAGATAAGAATACCTATCCTTTCCAGGTAACGAAAACGGATCCCAATAATAATGCGGTGTGTTATACCCTGGATGGCTTGCGCCGCATGATCCGCCGTGACGTCAATGCGGTGGATGTGACAAATGGAGCAGGCTCGTGGTGGAAGATGGAGGAGCGCGCTTACAATGACATGGGTCGTCTCGCCAGTCACAGTGTCTTTGACTATGACGTGGATACCAATGGCAATACGACCCAAACCTATACATTAGCTACCACCCTCATCACATACGATGATTGGGGGAACACCTATCAAGTGGCTTATAACGATGGTACGGCGGATATAACAGTTCACGATCCAGTGAATAAAACCGTCAGCAGTACCCGCAGCGGTGTTACGGTAAATGTGCAGGCCATCCCACCGGTCACGCCGACGTTAGGCACAGCCTGGAGCGTTACGACGTACGACTACAACGCTAGGGGGCGCGCTATCACCATCGAGCGCCGTTATAGCGCTGCGACACCGGGTACGGCGCAAGCCTACAGTTCACGCAGCCGGCAATACAACGGGTTGTCCTGGGCCATGTCGGACACGGACGAGCTTGGCCGCATGGTCACCTATCAATACGACCCGTGGGGGCGCGTGACTGATACCGCGTTGCCAGATAAGACAAGTATCGCGCCGGCCACGGTAGTGCATCGGGGCTATAGCCCGAAGTCACCCGCGGCGTGGGTCAATAGCATCCAGGTAACCGGATGGTTGACTGGGCAAGGGACGCCCTTCAAGGGAACCTGTATAGCCGGCGAGCGAAAGTTCAACAGCCTGGGCCGGGTTACGAGCAAGACGGTCGGTACGTATACGTGGACGTACCACTACCCCTACGACAGCAAGGTGTGCGACGGCTATTCGCAGCCCGATACGGCCAAGGCACCCGACGGCTATATACGCCAATACGACTACGTGTACGAGCTCGGCGAGGTAGTGCGTACGGCTTCGGTCCAGGACCATGTGCATCATTTTGATTATGAGCCGGTGACCGGCATCATCAAAACAGCCCAGGCCGATGCCACGGAAGAGGGTGTGACAAACACCAGCCTGCTTACATACACCCCGTTTCCGTCCGGGCGTCTGCAAGCGGAAAAGATCGATTATCCGATTCCGTCCGCTCAGGCGGGGGATGTGAAGGCACCCTTGGAAAAATCGACGGCCTACGCGTACACGGTCGGCGGTGCGATGAGGACTTATGTGCACGTGGATGGAGCCACTAGCACGGTTTCGCGTGATGGCCAGGGACGCATCAAAAACGTCTCGGATAGCGCCGTGTCAGTCACCCCCCAATATGACGCGGCAGGACGCTTGACGGGCTGGTCGGCGACCGACAGCGGGCGTAATCGTACCCTTACCACGACGCTGCAGTTGGACGATTTTGGCCGGGAGATGAAGCGCATTATCACCGATGGCACGGACACCTGGACGATCACTCAAGACAAGACGATGTGGCAGAAGAACGATCTGGTCACGCAGCGTCACTTTCAGCAAAATTCGGACAGTCAACGATACGAGATCTATAGCTATGACGCCCGTAATCGGCTCACCGTTTGGGACGGCGAAAATGATTCCAAGAATCTACCTTGGTATTGCGACCGGTTTGGGAATGTCCTGACGAAGCAATCATTCACGTTCGATGCGCTGAACAACATTACAGCCGTTACAACAAAATTTAAAAAGATGGCATCGGGCAGCACCAACCTGTCCAATACGGCCACCTTCAAATTCGATTACTCGACGGATCCATGTCGTCTGCTCGGTGGAAGTAATACCAATACCGATGCCGGACCGGCGAACTTTACAGTGGAATACGACAACGCCGGTCGCATTACCAAGGATGGCCAGGGGACCACGTTGACGTACGATACGCTAGGCCGCGTGGCCACTGCCCAGAGCGATCTGACCGGTCTTAGCGGGACGTACGGTTACGACCCTTTAAGCCGTCAAGGTGTGACGACATCCTCTGATGCGGCCAATTCGCCGACCTATTTCTATTACCGGTCGAGTGAATTGGTGAATCTGATCCAGGGGGATAACAACAACGTGCGCCTGCAGCGTTCGCTCTCCGGCACACCGGTCGCTCAATACAACAGTAGTGGCGATCAAGCGGGTGCATGGCTGCTGGGCACCGATCGGCTCGGCTCGGTTATCAACGCCAGCAACGGCAACGCGAAGGAGCTGGAACAGCGTGCCTATTCCGCCTACGGCGAGGAACCCGTCAAAAAGGGTAGCTGAAGACGACGCGCCACCCGCCACATCGACGTGCCCTATCGCTTGGCGATGGGGCACGTCCCAACCAGCCGGAAGGACCATAGATCATGACGATGCAGGGATTTACCAGTGCCTATCAAGATCCCGTGACCCGGAATTATCCGCTTGGCCACGGGTATCGCATGTACGATCGCAGTTCAATGCGCTTTACGGCACTGGATGATTACAGCCCGTATGGTACTGGCGGCATGAACGCCATGGCTTATTGCGAAGGTGACCCGATCAATGGCTTTGACCCAACGGGCCATAATTTCCTTCGCAGTGCCTTCTTGACGTTCGATACGATGTTGACGGCGGTATTGACGGCTACCGTGCCGCCCATAGGCATTACGGTGGGATTGGCGTTGCCCAATTGGATAAACCAGGATCTCGTCACGCTTCCGAAATCAGTCCAGGTGGGGGCCAGTATTGCCTTGACTGCTGAGCTCACCGCGATTGGGATTATCGCCCCCATTGGGATTGCAGGCGGCCTCACGCTTTGGGCAGGAGGAGCGGCTGTGCTTGCATTTGTTTCCGGTGCCACGAGCGTTGTTTCCACTGTGAACTCTGCGGAAGGACATGAACACGCCGCCAGCGTCTGGGGAAAAATTTCGTTTTACACGAGCATAGCGGATATAATGATTTCCTTTGGGGAAGCTGCTGATACCTATGCGGAAGCTGTCGATACCTATCTTGATGCGGTTAAGGCCTCCGAGAAGGCGGGATTGAAGGCGGCGAGCAAACCACTGGAGCGACCGACTATAGGTAGCTATATCGCTCGCGCTGCAATCAGTCAAGGAATCAGTCAGGCATTGAACGTAGGCCTCTTTTATGGTCTTCCTCCTTTGATGAAGGCGGCGTTTCAAAATCAATTGAAGCCGCCGCCTGTGGCCCGGTTGGCAGGGGTCGAACCGACGGCGGCCACGGCCATGGGAAGTTTTTATCCTTCCGCATACAGCTTTCCTCAGCCTAGCGATCCGGTACTTGTTTCGGCACATCCGGAGTCACATCCGGCGATACCAATGTTTCGAGCGGCTACCCTACCAGTGCGTCCCGGATACCCTGCTCAGTACGCTGCGCTTTGGTCGTAGTCGTGCGGAGAGGGGAGCGTTATCGATCAGTCTTCTTGCTGATGTCTATCCATGACCAATATAGGCTCTTTGCAGCCGAGGCTCCGCCATTGTTGGTTTGATTTGGATGTGTGCGCGGACCACTGAGCCCGTCATGTGCATCCGTGACGTTTGGTTGATTGACCGAGTCTCGGCGAGCCAGGCTCGTAAACCGACACGGGGAAACTGCCATGCTTACTGCGTTTGGTTATGCAGCTGCCTACAACGATCCAGTGATCCCCAGTTATCCGTTGGGAAACGGGTATCGGCGATATCTGCCTTCGCTGATGCGCTTTAATGCGCAGGATACCCTGAGCCCGTTCGGTATCGGCGGACTGAATGCATACATTTACTGCATGGCGGATCCGGTGAACAGGAGCGACCCCACTGGACATGTTTCCTTGACTGATTTGTCTCTGGGGGCGGAAAGCTGGGCTGAGGCAGGGCATTCATTTCAGCACCTGGACGATCCGGTGGAAAATCAGATCCATCATTGGGTGGAAAGTGAGAACGTCAAACCCATTGTTATGACCGGCTTTTCAGGCATGGGTTACGCTGATACCGGCCTTCTTGAAAAGAAGATCGTCCAGATTTTCGAGGCGCATCACCGTCCCGGGCTTATTGCCGGCACGACGAAGTCCGGCATCGGTCTAAGCTATGAAATTGCCAAGCGTTACGACATACCCACGCTCGGAATCGTATCGAAAGAGGCCGAGAAGTATCCTGATGACATATCGCCCTTCTGTGATCACGTAATTTACGTTCCCACTCCGAAAGATGTGTGGGAAGTCAAATCCCCCCAAGGCAACTCGTATATGTTGAGTGCCCTCAAATGGCGCCAGGGCGCTATATACGCCATCGGCGGCGGCAAAGTTACGGTGAGTGAGGTGACAGAGGGAATAACACGCGGATATATCCCTATAAAATCCTGGCGCGATTATATTTTCCCCGACTTTGATCCCAATCCTTCGATGATTGCGAAACAGATGGCGAAGCGGTCGCTGCAAGAACAACGTGATTTCGATCCGACACCGTTACGCACCTTTGCGCAGGAAGAAATGTTCCGTCTTGGCAGGGAGCTGTCCGCAAGTACAAGTTATCGGTATATGTAAGGTTCGCCAGTGTGGGAACGCTCTCATATTGACGCGTGATGCCAGGAAAAAGCCTCAAGGCAAGGATGTCTTGCTTTTTTTCAGTCTCATGTTTATGGCGGCGGCCAACCAAAGCCTCCCTCAAAAGATACAACGCGTGAACGATCGGAATGATTCCGCAATCGAAGCGAAAAAAATCCGCCACTTTTCAGGCCGTAGCAACCCAACAACCACTGTTTCGGATGCGCGCTTGCAAAGCATTTGTACGCGCGATCAAAACTACGAGTAGCCAAACGAACTTATGCTGAAACCCGATCGCCGTGATGCTCTGAGCATCACGGAGCGGAGTGTTCCATCAGTATGCAATCAAAGGAGCAAGACCATGGCAAAGCGTCAAACCGGCGCGGCAACGACCACCAGCTCCTTCGACCAGCCCTATTCGTTTACTGCCAATTCAACGGCGCAGTTTCAGGACATCTATCAAATAGATGGGTCGGAGATTTTCTTCGGGACCGGTGGCTATGTGATTGGGGCCTACTACATCTGTATCAATGAAAATGGCGTGACCGATATTCAAGCGAGCCTCCCGCCCACACTCGGTATCGCCGACGCAAACGGTAACTGGGCGCATGCCTGGGATGATGTGACGAACACCGGCTTTTACCTCGACGGCAATGCCCAGCGGATCACTAATGTAGGCATCTACGCCAACGGCAACCATTGTGTAGGCATGCGGATGTATTTTGATCCCATCAGTACGCATTTAAACAACACCATCATTGCCCCTACCCAGACACCGGCGGCCACCCGCTTCCAAGCCTATATGGAGACGCTGCTGGGCATCACTTCCCCGCCATGGGGATGGGAGAAGAAGGTACCGACCTTGGCGCTCAACGATGGCAGTCAGCTTCCGCAAGGATGGGCGAGCTCGGTAACGCCCACGGCCTACACCGAGGTTATTATCGTGCCTCCGTCGGAAGCCGTGCCGCAAAGGGAGGAAGAGGGTGGTCCCGCCGAGAGCGTGCTCGGTGGGTGGCGCCCGTTGTTGTATCTCACCAGTACGGTGCCGGGCCAGATCACGATCGAGGGCCAGTTGACCCTGCCGGATAGTACGGTTGCGAAATTTGGTGATGTCGTATCGACGTATACCGCCTCGCCGATCCAGGTGACGGGGTACCCATCCAATGCCTACGCAGCCGGAGCAAGCGGAGGACTGGCTATCAGTCCCACTCGTGCGCCGTCGTCGCAGAATCTGGACATGGATACTTATTGTCTTACCCATGTTGATTGTGACCCTTTGCCACCTGAATTTTACTGGCGGCAAGATAACTACCAAATTTCCATTGACAATAAAACTTCTCCCATTAATGGCTATGGCGCAGTCAAGAAGATGGTGGACTGGAGCTTGGACGGGGCATCCATTGCGAAAGGTCAACCTTCCGATCCGCTCGATGCCTACTATTACACGAGCCAGTACAACTATTACAACACGGATGCCTATATTTACTGGAGCGGCACGCCAGGCGTGACTATTCCTTTGTGGGACGATCTTGATGATAATCCTATTATACCGACAGGTCGCGACGACGGATCGATTGTCATTATCTTGATGACATTCATTAATCTTGTACGTCCGTTTTGTCAAACGCCATCTGGAAGAAATTATAATCTACAAGGCCATGTGAAATTTCATGACCAGTATGGCAATCCGGGTGAGTTCTATTTAAATTTCAAGTTCCCTGAAACGTATTATCCAAAGAGCTACGATCCCAATGAGTCTGTTCAAAAGGGATCGAGAAGCATTGTGCCCATTTATGATGGTTCTGGTCAGCAGGTATTGAGCTATTTCTATGACATCATTATTCCAAGCTATGTCGGTACACCTGGCTCGTCATCGCAGGATTATGGTTGGCTATATTGCCCAGGTTACAAGCTTTGGGCATGCACCGGAGAGGGATACCAGGGGACGGATTTGCCAGTGATAGTGGGGGATGGCCAACATGGAACTCTTGACAGGTATCAATGGCGCTTGAGCATATGGAGCAATAGTGGATGGAATGTTAAGCCCGGTCGGGTGCTTCCGAACACGGATATAGCCTTATACACGCCATCATTCTCCGGTGTGATAGCTAATTACTGGGGACACATATGGGACGGAGATTATGCGGTCATAGTTGCCTATCCTTATGGAAACAATGGCAATCCTCCATATCTTCGTAGCTATGTTCTAAGACCGTTATGGACGGAAAACGCCTTTCGTTTGGCGCGCCATGATGACGGCGGATGTTATGCAAGCCCAGTTGCATCATCCTCTTCTGATGGTTGGGGTTACATTGTATGGACGCAAGTTCCAATAGATCCGCCAGATTCAGTGGTTGAACATTATAACTGGCGTTTTTCAAATATAAAATCTATTTATTGAGTCAAAGATGGCTTGCTGTACTTTTGGCAAAGATACTTGCTCATTCCGTGAGTGCTGGCCGGTGGCAGTGACATGGTGCGATGGGCTACACCTACGGCACTTTCCGAAATCGCGGTATTAGAGAAGCTAAAAAGCACTTACAAAGATCTCGCGGCTTTCTAATGAGAGCGATGCTCGGTGATAACGAGCATGGAGCCAATAGTATGGCTTCCTTTACCATCTTTATCTATTGGAAGTCAAAGAGCATTTCTTGAAAAAAACTGCCTTTTTATAAGGAGAAAGGCCATGACTACACAGAAGGAAGCGTTATATTTTGAAGCCGGCTACCTGTCACTTGACCTGGATGCTACCGGCTCCATCGTTAGCCTGACTGACTCCCGTAGCGGTCGAAATTATATGCCAGCCGGCAAATCTGCGCCGTTCGTCAGCCTGGTAATCAATGGACAACAGATAATGCCTACCACGGCTCATGCTGTCTCCTCTGACCTTTATGCGTTTATAAACGAAGATGAGAAGTTCGGATTTCAGATCGACGTCCAGGTCGTTACAAAAAATGGATATGTCACGTTTGAGGTTACCCAAATTGATGGGCCTGCCAATACGAGTGATCGACTTGGAGATGAGTTTGACATTCAGGCACTTTTGTGGGGGCCGTTGCCTACCGCAGTGGCCGTCGGTGATGGTTCAAATGGAAATTCCGGTGCGATAGGCGAATCAGCGGGTGTGGTGCACGATCAGGCGTTCGCCATAGGCCTAAAGTTGCTCAATGACCGAACGGAAGCTGGTTGGCCCAGGGATTACCCCCAATATGGATGGCAAGAAGACGTCGATCCTAATCCGTATGGCCAGAACGTGGATCCCGCCCTGGAGCAGTGGAGTGTTGCGGCAAAAACCTCGTGGGGGTCAATGCTCCGTGCCTTTACTTTCGACTATACCCGTCAGAGGCGTCGGCTCAACGCTAATGGGTATCCTGTTCCTGTGGGGCCGCTCAGTTCGGGAGGGGAGATCATTGGATCCAAAATCGCACTGTTTGGCTGCAGCCCGGAGCTCGTCACTACCCTGTTGTCTTTCATCGCTTCCGGTGAAAATCTTCCTTACCCTACTCAGAATGGTCAGTGGCAAAAAGCGGCTCAAGCCAGCAGCCAGTCTTTTATTGTGTCAACCTATCTAGGTAGCAACAGTGTTGACGCGACCGCTCAAGCAGCCAAGTCGGCTGGACTTAATTACATTTATGCGCTGAATGGTTATCGCGGTCCTTGGCAATCCACGGGCCACTATGCGTTCAATTCAGATTTTGGTGGTGGCGATAACCAGGCTAAGGCACTTGTTGTGGATAAAGCCGGAGCAGTCGGTATCCACGTAGGTGTTCATACCATGTCGGACTTCATCGCCGACAATGACCCCTATCTTTCGGAGCAGGCTTCCTTGGCGATGGGAGGAGAGAGCCCTCTGAGTAGGCCGTTGGGGGCTTCGGACACAGAGCTCTATCTGAGCGATGCGTGGCCAGTGCTGAAAGGGCTCCCTCTTGTAGATGGAGGGGATCAGTCGGGCTATGACTCAGTGTTGCTTATTGGTGATGAATTTATTGGATATTTTGAACAGAACGTGCAGCAGATAAATGCCTCCGAATGGAAAGTAACTGGAGTCACCAGAGCGATATGGGATACCTCCGGAGCAACAGCCCCGGTTGGCACACTTGTTAAGCGGGTCATCGTCAACCAGTATCGCGGCCCTGTCGGCGGACTTAGCGTTATTGACGAGATCGCTATTCGATTTGGCGTCATACGCAACGCTGTTGGTATCCGTGCCAACTCCTTCGACGGGCTTGAATCCGCGAGCGATTCCGGGTGGGGGAGTTATGGTATTGCCCGGTTGGTGAACGGCACTTACAAGGCGCACGCGGAGCATGATGGATACATCACTGAGACAAGCAGAATGACGTCCAACGCCTGGGATACTTTGACGAGGGCAAGCTGGGGCTCCAGCCTGGACGCGCAGGGCAAGATGCAGCTAATCCGCAATAATGACTACTATCAGGCTAATTATCTGCCGGGCATGTTGGGCTGGATCGATTTCAGCAGGCTGAGCTCTATGCTGGATATTGAGTCTTGGCTGGCCTTAGGCGCGGGGCTTAATGCCGGTATGGGCGTATGGAACGTGGACAGCCAGAATGAAGGAATGCTTGACAGAATCAAGCAGTGGGAAACAGCTCGAAATCTTGGCGCATTTACAGAGGCTCAAAAAGCCGCGCTGCGTGATCCGAGTACTTATTGGACTCTAGCAGTCATCCAAGCCGGGAAGAGCTGGTCATTGCAGCAATTGACCGCTGAGGGCACTCCTTTCGGCGACCCCCAGATTGTGTCGGCACCAACGCCGCAGCTCAGTTCAGCGATTCAGTCTTACGCGCCTTACGGAGTGCTGTACGAAACAAAGATTGTCTCGAATACGCCGGCCACCCTTCGTTTTGCGGTCACCGAGGGGACACTGCCGCCAGGCCTCCAACTGAATCAGGACACGGGTGGGATCGTGGGCACGCCTATGCGAGCCGGGCGATATGGGTTCACTATCACCGCTACCAACAGTGGCGGCGTGGGCGACGCGTCGGCGGGTTATCAAATCCTGGTGAGATGAAAAGTAGAGTGGAATTAACGTGCCCTTGCTGATTAGAGCTCATAGGAGTGGTGCTTCCACCTAAGGCGATCTGTATGAGAGTGTGATCAGTATGGAGCCTATAAGCAGGCGCACCCAATCACTATGCTGATTCTCGCGGGTCATTAGCAGCGACGCTATATAGGAATCTCTCATGTCCAGGATCTTCGATCAGGGCTTTACCGGGGCTCATCAGGATTTCATCACATTCGCCTACCCATTGGGTAACGGCTATCGCTGCTATCTCCCGGGCCTGATGCGTTTTAATGCTGTGGACGGCTTCAGCCCATTCGGATTTGGTGGGATCAATCCGTACGTTTATTGTGCCAACGACCCCATCAATTATAGCGACCCTACGGGACATGTAATTTCCCCGGTGCTGGAGGACGAGGCCATCGTTCGCGACCTCGTGAACAACATGGTTAAGCGCGTAGCGGCGCAAGCGGATGCCCCGGATACCGTGGTGCAAGCGGAGAAGGCATCTGGCGCGGCGATGGACAGGGTTGAAGTGCAAGGACCCTCGACAAGCCGAGTGGAGGAGGGGAGTCCCGCAGCCAAGCGGATGAGGAGCGGACCTGGCACAAGCGCGGCAGCCGCCAGGGGCGTACCGGAGACTTCACCCCAGCCGGCGGTCCCCATCGCACCGCCGCCCGCTTACGATGAGGTCGTGGCTGCCTTAAATAGGAACGTCGGAATTCAGCCGCCCCCGAATGTGCGCAATGTGCCGCCTTTATGGGAAAACTGGGGAATGGGGCGTATAAGAGCCTTGAATGCCCAACTTGATGACCTTGATAATATGATCTTTAATGAGACAGGGCTTATATCAAACGATATGTTTTTAGATTCAAACATTCGCATAAATAATTATATTGCTCGACTTAATCCAATTTTTGCCGACTACAACAATGTAAGGTCGACTATAGAAAATGTCTTTATGCAAGGTGAGAACGGGCCGGGGATGCGCAACCTCCACCGAGAGTTGTGGGCATTGCATAGACGGATCAGTGTTACCAATGATAGTCTTGAACACAATGCTTATATTTTAGGTATTCAGCAACCTCCCCAATAGGGGGGCGGCCAATAGTGCACCCGCCTACTCATGGCGGGTAGGCGTCAAGATTTCAGGACGAAGCTATTACGCCAATCATCAGAACTCCTGCACCGTATCCGCATTTTACATGACATAGAAATCTCCCATGTTCAGGATCTTCGGCCAGGGTTGTACGGGGTTTCATCGGGATTCCATTACGTCTGCCTACGCATTAGGTACCGGCTATCGCTGCTAGCGCGGCGTACTGCTTCCATCATCGAAAGGCTGAAAGAAAGGCAGGCTTCGCGCTTGAATACTTACGCGTTGGTCGTTGTTGCATCGACATCAGAGGGGCCGGCCACCTGTTATAGAGGGGGCTCTGTATCATTGGTTCGACGCAGTGTAAAGCGCGCCCGTAATAGGTTTTGTATGCTTGCCATCATGCTATTTACTGATCGATCGTGCTTATCAAAATTTACCATAAGTGTTTTGTATTCACTTGAGAAAAACTCCCAGTTTTTGGTTTCTCTATCAGTCCTATTGGATTTTATATAGCTATCCAACTTTCCAAGCAATACGCGTATTTTTTCCTTTTTATCAAAAACTTTTTGGATGGACTTTCCCATAATATTAGGCTCTTGATAATTGAGATCCATGTTGCGAGCAATATTACGGTCCAACTTTCCAGTTATTTCATCCATTTTTTTACCCGTCTCCAATATATGATAGTAATCGGGTAATTGATGGAGGAACCTGCTCGCTCTTGCTTGGAATCCCACCTGAATAGATCGCGTGCGTTGTAACTGAAGGTGAGCGGGATAGGGTCCTGCAGAAGTGCTTGGCTGCGCCTCGTCCGGGTAGGTACCCTGGGCGGCGCGATGAGTAGCGATAGGGACATCGGCAGTAGCGCTCGACGTAGGTGCTCCTAGCGCTGCGACTTCATGCGGGACTTCTTCTAGAACTTCGGGGTCCGGTGGACTCATCATATGGCCGGTCGGATCATCGAAATTGATGGGATCGCCTTCGCAGTAAGCGTAAGGATTGGGGCCTCCTGTGCTGAATGGACTCAGGTCATCGGCGGTATTGAATCGCATCAACGGGGGCAGGTACCACCGGTAACCGCTGCCTAGAGGATATCCTTCAACAACCGAATCCAGATAGTTACCCGTAAAACTAATGGCAGAGGTATGGTTCATGTGATTCTCGCGACCGTGATGAGTAAGCATAAGGACGGCTACCGGATATACACGACCTGCTTAGTAGGTCTCAATTTTAGAAGCTGCCCGCGGGAAGGCACTGGTCTTTGCTACACCGTAGGAGGGTGACAGCCGGTAAATTTCACTGCATATGTGCTGCTACATCCAAGACGACCTTGGTGCATACCTAGCCATCCTACCAGTATCGATAACTAGTGCTCGTCATCAGTGTCCTTCCAAGGCGGAACATGCCCTCCTGCGCAAATGTACGTAGCGGTGTCGGATCGAAGTCTCGCTGTTCTTTCAGCAATAGTCTTGCCATATCTTTGGCAAACATCGTCGGATTTGGCTCAAAGTCAGGAAAAATATCTTTTCGCCATGAGCTTAAAAGGACGTATTTGCGTTCTATGGCTTCCGTCACCTCACTAACGGTGACCGTGCCACCACCTATTGCGTAGAAAGCGCCACGTCCCCATTTGAGCGCGCTTAGCATGTATGAGTTTCCCGACGATGCCGAGGGTAGGCATGTCATAACGCTTGGCAATTTCATAGCTAAGACAAATTCCTGGTGTCGTGACACAAGCAATGAACCCGGGATAAGGATGCGATTTAAAAAGATCGACGATTTTATGTTTAAGATGCTCGGTGTCAGCATAGCTCTTGCCTGAAAAACCGCTCAAAACGACGGGGGCGACCTTACTCTCTTCGACCCAATAATGGATTTTATTTTCAACGATACCGTCCGAGCCTCCGAATTAATGCCCTCCCGCAGCCAATTTCGTCGCATCCAAAGGTAGATCATCCAATGCCATAAAGGAAACATGCCCCGTGGGTCATTCCGGTTCACAGGATCGCAAGCGCAGTAAGTATATGCATTTGGCCCGCCTGCATTGAACGGCTTAGGTTATCTGGCGCGTTAAAGCGCATGAGGGATGGTAGGTAGCATCAGTAACCATTCCCCAGAGGATAGCCCGGTATCAGCGGATCAATGTAAGCATCCGTATAACCGAGCGTGTTGCGCATGGTTCTCTACCTTCGTCGCGTATCGCTACGAGCGAAGTCTATCGCATGAACGACACAATATATGCTTATCACTCGAGATTTTTAGATGGGTATTCTTACGTGATGTAAATCAATTATGTGACGGCATCCATACTTGCGCTAGGTTGTCTGGCTTAGCAGCATGTACGAAGTTAAAGATAGTAGATTAAAGTATCTTGTTGACGTGAAAAAATGTTTTGACTACGAACAGTTAGTATGTACTAAGCGCTTTCGTCGCAAATATGGGATTTAAAAGTCAGAGTATTCGCACTTATGTAAGATAGGCGTCGACGGTAACATAAGCCAATGCATCAATCTGGATTTTGTATCGGTAACTCATGTCAAGGAGAATTCAATGAGTGATGCTCTTTATTGGACGGCGGCGTATAGCGCCTCATATCCCAATTTCAATTGGCGCTCCCCCATCGCGTTCCCGGATCACTACAGCGCAGATCGGCCCGCCCTTGCCGTTTTTCAGGGTAAGTTGTGGTGCGTACACCGTGGCAGCGCGGGTGACGAAAGTTTGTGGTACACGTCCTTTGATTTCAATGACGGATGGAGTAAGGACACGCTCATTCCCGGACAAGGTTCCTCTGCCGGGCCCGCATTGGCTGTATACGGGGGCAAGCTGTACTGTGTTTATATCGGTACGGGAAGCGATCAGACTCTTTACTGCACGTCAACCAGCGACGGTAAAAGCTGGAGTGATCGTGTGATAATGAAGAGCGGTGTCAGTACCAATATACAGAGTAGCTCTGAATCGCCGAGTCTGGTGGTTTCTTATAACGGTCCTGTTCACCAGAATCAGCTGTTCTGCGTATACCGGGGTGGAGGAGATAACCCCAACTTGTACTGCACGACATCCAGCGATGGGCAGAGGATCTGGGGCTGGCCGTACATCATCACTGACCCTTCCACTGGCGTTAGGGCGATCAGTACGCAGGGACCAGCCCTTGTCAGGTCCAACGATCTCCTTTCGTGTCTCTATCGCGGTGGGACGGAGAGTGACTCGCAAATACATGCCGCTTCATATAATGATCAAAATTGGGTCGTCCCACCGCCTGATTCCGGACTGTCAACTTCCGGTGCGCCAGCCGCCGTCAATCTCTCCGACATTGGAGGCACTTATTTATGCGTTTTCCTGGGCAGCGAAGCTGATACTCAGCTGTGGTGGGCATATAACACCGATGATGGCTGGGCTACCCGGGTAAAACTGCCAGGATGTGAGAGCGACACTGGCGTAGGGTTGGCTGAAGTCCAATACACGGATACCAGTGGCACCACTGCCGGGATTATTTTTTGTGTTTTTCGCAAGAGCGGATAAGTATATATTATTGATTTTAATGAGTTAATAGTTGAATAACGTTCGAGCTGGATTTTCATCTTGCGAAAATGACAAGCAAATCGCTGCCAGCCTGGCGCGGTAAGATAATGAATGAATAGAAACAACCATTGGTCGGTGGCTTTGGAGCTTAGGAGAATTTCGATGGAGCCCGTTCAATTTCCTCAAACGATCTATTACACCGTTTCGGATGGATTTACGAGCGACAACTGGCCCATATGGGGCGATGTGAGAAAGATTGGCACCGCGAATCCGTTGCCCTTTCAGTTTACGAGCCCTAATCGGCCATCTCTCCTATCCTTTGGAGGCTCGATTTATTGCGCATACCGAGGCGGCTACAGCAATAATGCGATTTGCTACACCAAGTATCAATTTACCTCGGACACGTGGAGTGATGAGCTGACGATCCCGAGCCAAACGACCGTCAGAGGGCCTGCCTTGTTTAAGAACACGATCAACAACACAGACTATCTGTATTGCGTGTATGTAGGCACCTCCGGCGATAACAATCTTTGGTGGACAAGAACAGCGGACGGTATTAATTGGGATGCCGCCCAACGATTTCCCAATAATTGCACCAGTAATTTTGAACCGGCAGCCACGGTTTGCATAGCGTCCTCAGGAACTTACAGAGTGCCTTTATGCGCGTTTACCGCGGCTGATGGCACGCTTAAATACACACAATATCTGAACGGAGCTTGGACAGCTCCTACACCCTTCGAGTACAGCCAATCGTCCTCCGCCGGGCCGAGCATGTGCAACACGGTAGATAATAATCTGGATCAATTTCCATTATGCGTATACCGCGACCACAATACGATCTATCTATGGACCACAAGGTGGTGGAATCCACGGCTTGGTTCTGGATGGAAGCAGCCCGTTCTTATCAACCGAGACAATGTGAGCAATGACAATGCATCTGTGTCGGGTTTATCGAGCCAGAAAATGGCTTTTAGGGGAACAATGCATGGCTCCATTGACGACCAGAATTTGTATTATTCGGATTACAACGGTACGCAGTGGCGTTCGGGAAAAGTTATAACTAACGCCAAGAGCGAGGTTGGTCCGGCGTTATGGGTTATGTCTGCGAACAATTACTTGTGTGTATTTCGAGGGACAGACGACGGCTTTCAGGTGGGGTGACCATACTCGTAGTTATGGTTTTAGCTTGAGCGGGCGCGTGTGCTGTTCGCGCCATTCTCAGACTGGGCCAGCACACGTTTCCAGATCCCATTTGCTAGCCTTCATCAGGGGATGGGATATCGACGGCGGCTGGTTGCGGCTCGGCTATGAAGGCAAGCCGCCGTATGAGTGGGGATGTCCAACCATGGCTGGCCAAACCTGGCTGTAAGCCTGTCAAGCAGACTAGGGCAAGGTTTTTGATACCTGCACCAATCCCTTTGCGAGTTCCGCGAATACCTGGTCGGGAATGGAAATGGTCGAAACTTCCTCGCGTTGCAGGTTGACCTTCAGTCTGGCCTCGGCGCGATTGAGCTTGAGATTGTTATCGTCGGCGTCTAATACGGGGACGTCTTCGTTGAGAATACGCTGCGTCTCGCGAAAAAAATGCAGGTGAACGAAACCGTCGTCAGTCGGTCCAGTAACGATTACACCGGTAGCCACTGCTGAAGTGTAATCAGGGGAGCGTACGTGCAGGAGCGTGTAGGTCCGCTCGTCGTTAGCCTTGGTCATGAAAAGGTCCTTCTAGATGGAAAGGTAGGGTGGGTAGTGTGCCGTTGATCGTCGACTTACGCCGCCAAACTCTGGCATGGCCATCGGTGTTTACACGTTTTCTTCACGCCGTTCAATGCCACTCTATGCAGTGGCAATGGAAAACTAAGGTGAGGTCAGTACGCCGCCCATACTGTCCCCAAACACACCCCTCGCTTATCCCGACTGAGTTCCTTGCATATTTGCAGGCATGGTTGTCTTTGTCTGTCCTTGGTTGATGGTTCGACGGGGTGATGCCTCTGGTCGGCAGCTGGTCCGAATGGCCGGAAGGTCCGAACCCGTCTGTCCACACATGTCGCAATATGCTGGATTGTATATCGACGCGCCGCCCAACTTCTTTTCCACTGAAAATTCCGTGTGTCAGAGCCAGATTGCACTATCCGAAAATTGATAACTTTGAACGGGAGGCTTTCTTTCAAAGAATTTGTACGTTCCATCAAAGCCCGACATGGAAAAACGTGCTTATGCTGTGGCTGCGGAAGGGCAAGACGTTCATGACGCCCATCGTCAGCAACTTTGAAGATTGGTAACGATCTGCCGTGCACCAGATCTGCGGCCGGTTGACCGCTGTCTCTCTTCAAGAGCTGCCAAGGGTATTGATTCGCCTTGAGAACACGTTTTCGCTCGCAAAGCACCCGGCGTATGAGGAAAACGTGCATTAAGCCGTTCATATGTTGAGTTGGTCCAGGCAGCGGTCATAGCGGTCGTTCCACGCTAGACATCCGGTAGACAGGGCAAGCAGAGGTGGCGATGAACTTGATCAATCATTTCGACGACCTCTATCTGCTGACGCGGGTTATTGAGGCGCGAGGATTTTCTGCAGCGGCGCAGCAGACGGGCATTCCCCGGTCGCGCCTGAGCAGACGGATCATCGAATTGGAGCAGCAGCTTGGTGCGCGTCTTCTCCATCGAAACGCGAGGCGTTTCTCCGTAACACCGCTTGGCGAACAAGTCTATCGGCAAGCTTTGGCGATGCGGGTGGCAGCGGAAGCGGTCGAGTCGGTCGTCCAGGAGGCAACGCACATGCCTAGTGGGTTGGTACGAGTAGATATTTCCGCCTTGCTTATGGGCATCATTCCCTCAGCACTGGCTACTTTTGCTGCCGAGACCGGTATCCAGCTGACCATGGTGCAAAAAGGGGGAGTGAGCGCGTTGCTTGAACAACACGCAGATCTGGTTTTCGTGCTGGGCAGCTCTTTGCCTAACAACGGCGACGTGGTGGCCCGCAAGCTGGGTTATGTACGCATGGTCACGGTGGCTAGCCCGCAATTACTGGCCCACCGCGAGGCGTTGAAGCATTCCAGCCAGTTACAGCAATGGCCTTGCCTGGGTTATACCGATAACTCGGGCAATTATTCGTGGCGTCTCAAGGATATGCCACATGGTCCTCGGTGCGCTTCGTTGGCCGATAATCTACCGGCGCTCGTGGGGGCGGCATGCGCTGGACTCGGCGTGGCACAACTGCCCCTTTATGCCTGCAGGGACGAAATTAATGAGGGGCGCCTGCAGGTGGTGCTCGATACATTTGAGTCGCCGCCATGGCCTTTGTACGCCCTCACGCTCTCCAGCAGGGCGGTCAATCAGGCGGTGCGCAGTCTGCTGGAATTTTGTCGCGCGCATTTGAACCAGTGTTCCCAGGAAAACTCGGCCTGGCTTTTGCCAGCGTGAACTAAAATTCGGTCGGTTGAAAATTCTAGTCCAGAAGCTTTATTTTATTCCGGACTTTGTGGGGAAGCAGTAGCGTTCGCCGTAGCTATTTCGTATGGATATCCATACGGATAGATGGACCAAAGTTTTTTTGTCCGTCTTGTCCGAAGTCTGGGCTGGAGCAAATATCTCCATAGAAGCATCTGCGGGTGAGTAGAAGTTGGCATGCCGGCGCATTGCCTATCGCGGTCGAACGGCGACGACATCAAGGCATCAAGTTGTGAACGTTCAAGGATGCTTGAAGATGAGAGTTCTAGGTTCAGGCAATGCATGCCGAGATGGCTCTGACTGTCGTAATGGCGAAATACAGTACCGCGATGGCTGAAACCGGTAGTGGCTGGCCCGTTTGTCCGCGGCAATGTGGCCATTTCCACGCTTATTAGATTTACTCACATCAAACGGGGCGCAATCCGTGCGCAGAAAATTGCGAAAGTCCAGGGCAACAGCGTTCAAAACCATGCCTGCACGGACCAGGCCTCTGGCTTGCAGGCCTTTATCTTGGATGATCACTTTGGTCGTGGCGCAGACTTTCGCAACCTTGCTTCCATCTTCTGCTGTGGCGCAGACCTGGACGGGGGCGACAAGTGACGATTGGATGAATAGTCGTAACTGGAATAATTTTTCTGTACCGTCAGGCTTTAACGTAAGTATTCTCACGACGACGCCAAATCCCACGGTTATTGGTGTTACGGGTCCTGTGAGTGCCGTAAGCGCCCGTCTCTTTCTTGGAAACGGCGATCGTTCGCAGGGAAGCTTGACTATTCAGAATGGCAGCACGCTTACCAGTAGCGATTACGTCAGGTTGGCTGACACGTATGCCACGTCGCGTGGCGACGCTACCGTCACCGGCGCGGGATCGACATGGATTATGAATGCCAATGGCTTCAGCAGTACTGGTCTTATTGTCGGTACTCAGGGAACAGGCACGCTCACCGTTACGGATGGCGGAACCGTCGTGGTGCATGGCGATACCATCATAGGCACCAACAATAGCGCGTTGAACCTATTGAATGGCGGCACCATGACAAGCGAGGCATCCGCCCACGTTGGTGAGAATGGGATGGCCAGTGCGCTTGTCTCTGGAAGCGGTTCCGAATGGAGTATCGCTGGTCTGCTTACGATGGGTTTTTCCGCCGGCGGCGACGGGACACTGACGATCCAAAATGGAGCGACGGTGGATGCGCAGGGAGGAATATCCGTGGCAGGCGCCTCTGGTGCGACGGGGCAGCTCACTCTTAGCGACAGCACGCTGGAGACATTGTCGTTAACTCGCGGTGACGGTTCAGCACAAGTGGATTTCGATCATGGCACCCTGCGCGCAATAGCCGGCAATTCTGCCTTCGTCACAGGGTTCTCCGGCACACAACTTAATATTGAATCCGGCGGGCTTACCCTGGATACCCAGAACTTCGACGTCACGGCTACGTCGCCTTTCAGCGGCAGCGGTGCTCTCGCCAAGATCGGCGATGGCACGCTCACGCTAGCTGGTGCCAGTACCTTTTCAGGCGGATTGAACATCGAGTCCGGCACCGTGGCAGCGGGAGGACAGAGCGCTTTCGGAACAGGCACACTCAACATCGTTGCAGGTGCGACAGCGGATCTGAGCAACTTCGATATTACGGTGGGTGGATTGTCGGGTGCTGGCGCGGTTTCGCTGGGGTCCGGCATCTTGACGGTCGATCAATCCGGCGAAACGACTTACAGCGGTACCATCTCGGGTAGCGGCGGCTTGATCAAGGACGGCGGCGGCGCATTGCAATTAGACGGCGCGCAAACCTATACCGGCGCAACCGATGTGTCCCAGGGCACGTTGATCGTCGACGGCAACATTAAATCCAACACCACGATCAGCCCTGGCGCCGTGCTTTCCGGTTTTGGCGTCATTCAAGGCAACGTCACCAATGAAGGAACGCTCTCGCCCGGTCATGCCGTCGAAGGCGACACGAGTTATGGCAACTTGACCATTCGCGGCAATTACGTAGGGCAGGGAGGCATACTGGCGCTCAACACGTTTTTTGGAACGGATAATTCATATAGCAGCTTGCTTACGGTAGATGGCGGTGCGGTCAGCGGCCACACTAGCGTAATGGTCCATGCCACCTCCGCCGGACAGTTCCAGCCAACCTCCGGCAACGGCATATTGGTGGTGTCGGCAATCAATGGAGCGGTTACCACTCCCGATGCGTTCAGTCTGGCATCGGAAGTTCGCGAAGGCGCCATAGACTATCGGCTATTCCGCGGGTCGAAAGACGGTACAAATACGGATAGCTGGTATTTGCGCGACGAGTTCCAAGTTTCCACGCCCACTCCAACGCCTGCACCAACTCCCACGCCTACACCCGCACCAACTCCCACGCCTGCACCCACTCCAACGCCGCAGTTCATTCCAGGTACGGGCAATCTGCCCGACGCGCCGCCGCCGAGCGTGTTGCCGCCGGGCCAATACCCCATCCTTGGCCCGGAGGTCGCGACATATAGCGTGGTACAACCGATTGCACAGCAAATGAGCATGCTGTCGCTGGGTACGATGCAAGAACGTTGGGGCGACAGTGGGCCAATGGCATCCGGCCCCGTGGAGACCGATCACGGTCCTTCAGCCTGGGCACGCTTATATGCCACCAATGTGAATAATCGCTATGAGGATTATGCGGAACCTGGTGCGAACGGCAATCTGTCCGGGCTTCAGGTGGGTGCGGATATCTGGCAGGGTGAGTGGTCCCCTGGCTATAGCGAGCGATGGGGCGGTTACATGTCCTATACCAATGCCGACATTAATGTGCGCGGCTTGGTGACTAATAACAGCGCGACGGCTTATACCATGACTTCCACGGGCTCGCTGGTGTTACACCAGACATCAGTGGGAGCGTATTGGACGCATTACGGCCCCGGCGACTGGTACGTGGATGCTGCCATGCAGGCAAGTGTTTACAACGGCACGGCCAGCACGGTGGATGCAAGATTACCCGTCAAAGGCGAAGGTTTCCTCGAGTCCCTCCAATTTGGTTATCCGTTCTCGCTTCCTCAATTGGGTAGCAATTTCGCGCTGGAACCCCAGCTTCAAGGGATTTGGCAGCAAGTGCGTTTCAGCGATATGAACGACGGTTTGGGCGACGTGGCGTTGGGCAGTAGTCACGCTGGAAGCGGCCGTGTCGGATTGCGTGGCCGCTGGAACCTGCAGACGCAGGATGGGGAGCACTGGGAGCCGTATGTGGTTGCGAACGTGTGGCGCGATTGGGGTGGACGCGCAGAGACAGTATATGGCGGCGTACAAGGTGTTCCGCTATTAGCACAGGCCAGCCGGGTAGAGTTGGGCGCCGGCATCACTGGGCAACTGAAAAAGCATTTTGCAGTATATGGTGGGTTGAGTTATCAACGGGCGATAGGCAATACAGCCTATACAAGGCGCAACGCTGCGAGTGGCCAGGTTGGCGTGCGTTATACATGGTGACGAAGCTGTACTGAGCTTTGCGCAACAGGCTGTGCGTCGTTTCTGTTTGCAAACCGCGAAGAGCCTTCCTCAAAAACTCTGGCCGGCTTGACATGGGCTGGTCGGCCCTGGATACCGCTGGCTGAGTCGATCTCAACGCACATCGTCAATCGCCTGTGTCAAGTCTCAGGTTCTACCGTTCGCATAAGCCATTCAGCCGAATAGCGACAGTCCAGCATGTTTAGCGGCTAGTGCTCGGCCCGACACACTTGCGACCGCTACACGATCATCAGGGCGACTTTTTCGCCTGGGGCGATCTGACGTGCTGTAAGCGGATATCAAGCATCATCGTGTGGTTCAGCCTGTTGAGCGCTCACGTATAGCGGCTGCTCTGCTGGCCTGGCTTGCATAGGGGTACGACGCGCTTTTGCAGGCTGATGTGTGGCTGCCCCGCATATTCCTTAACGAGAGTCCGGGTCAGCCATTCCTGTGGCGCGTGTTCGTCTTCCCGGAAAATCACACTATTTTCACCTATGTGAGAGCGGCAGCCATGATTGCTGCTTTGGTTCTCTGCTCTTCATCAAGGTTTGAGCTACAACTTTCCATTTGAGACAAATCCAATTGGACCGCTGCGGCAAGCCTCCCATACTTTCCGGCGTGCAAGGCAAGGGGCTTTGCCGGTGCCCCCTGCGTAAGCGCACCTCGGCATCCCTTCCGCTGCACATCTCGCACACTCGTGGGCATGGCCGTTATGACATGGCTATCCGTGCCACGGCGGCTTTCATCAATCACGTTGAGATCCGTGTGCCGGCTTCAAAAGCAGGTTTGGTGCTTTCCGAGGCGGAGTGTGTCTCAGTCTTTCTTGCCAATTCTTTATTCAGCAAACAAGGAAATGAAGATGAAACGTTCAATTCTTGCTGGTGCCGTGCTTTCCCTGGTGGTGGGTGCCATGGCTTCGGCTTCGGTGATGGCAGCAAACACGGATCCCGGCGGCACCATTACCATCGACGGTCAGGTGCGTACGGAAACGTGCACCGTCAATGTCAATGGTGACGGTACTGGCGATGCAACGATTCAGATGCCGGATGCGTTTGTGACGGATTTCACGGTTACCCAAGGCACCCCTCTGCCCACGAAGCAGGGCGATGTGTCGATTAAGTTGAGCGCTTGCCTGGCTAGTGCGACGTCGGTCGCCGCACACTTCGATCGCCAAAGCGCCAACATTAAGACTGGCACCAACTTCCTGAAGAACACTGCCAATGGTGGGCTTGCCAATCTGGGCTACGCACTGCTGGACGGACAGAACGGCGATGCGCTCATTGATCTCGGCAACGCCGCCTACAACGAAACGGCCGAGACCATTACCGGTAATGCCGCTACGCTCGACTACAAGGTGGCCTATGTCGAGTCCGGCGCTGGCAACGTTGGTCCCAGTGAGGTGGATTCCTCCATCACGTACGACCTGTACTACCAGTAATCCGTCGACGCCACGGTGTTCCATGGCTGATGCCATGGAACACCTCATCAAGGAGCGCAGGAGAAGAGCATGAATACGCGTTTAGTCCGTTCGATCGCTTTATCACTAGCCTTGACTGTAGCGGCCGTGACCAGTTTCTCGGCCAGTGCCAATGTCGTCATTGCGGGAACCCGTATTATTTATCCGAGCGGTAAGCCCGATGTGTCCGTGCAATTGACCAATCGCGGCGCCGAACCGGCGCTGGTGCAAGCCTGGCTCGACAATGGCAATCCCGATGCGAGCCCCGACACCATCAAGGTGCCTTTCACGCTATCCCGCTCAGTGGCGCGCATTGAGGCTGGCAAAGGTTACGTGCTGCGTCTTGCGTTCACAGGTACTCAGCCACTGCCTTCCGACCGTGAAAGCGTGTTTTATTTCAATTTGCTCGACATTCCACCCAAGCCCAAAAATCATACGGACAAGAACTACCTGCAGTTTGCTTTCCGCACGCGGATCAAGGTGTTCTACCGGCCCACGGGCCTGCAGGGCTCGGTGCAGGATGCCATGAAGGGCCTGCATTGGTCGGTGGTTCCTACCGACAAGGGCGAGGCGCTTGAAGTAAGTAACCCCTCGCAGTACTACGTATCCTTCGCCAAGGTGACCTTGCATGCGAATGGCAAGGATTATCCATGCGGCGGTGGCATGGTGGCGCCGCGTGACCATTATCGCTTCCAGATAAAAGACGCCAGTCATTTTCCGGCGGGTCCGATAGAAGTGGACGCCAACGCCATCAATGATTACGGCGGTACGGTGGCCCTCAAGCAATACGTCACGCCATAACGCCACACCGGTTTTTCAATTTCCCTGATCGGCAAGCGCCTTAGCCGCGCTTGCCACCTCAAGCACGACTACGCAGCTGGCTCTTGGCTGGCACAGGGATCTTTTGCCTGAGATCTGACCATGAGCACAATTCAACAACCTCGCCAGATGCATAGTGCGCGCAAAACAAGCCCAGCACACGCATCGACGTTGCGCCTCAAGGCGGTGTCTGTGGCCCTCATGCTGGCCTTGGGCACTCATCGTGCCATGGCGGCAGCTGCGGGTGGCGCACCCGCGGATGTGCAATTCGACCCATCCTTCCTGGCCGGCAGCGCAGGCTCTCATCTGGATATCACGCGCTTCGATCATGGTGACGTGGTCTTTCCGGGCGTTCATCACGTCACCATTTCTGTGGAGCAAGGCTGGCAGGGCGATGCGGACGTGACGTTTCGCGTGCCCCTGAAGGGCGGCTCTGCGATACCTTGCTACACCAAGGATTTGTTGACGCACATGGGCGTGGACTGGTCTTCGCTCGCGCAGGTGAAAACCGCTGCCGGCTTGCCCATCAACACGGCAGAGCGTCTTGCCGCCGGCATGGTGTGCGATGACATCGGCTCTTTGGTGCCCGGCGCAACGGTCACGTACGACTCTTCGCAGCAGCAGCTCAATGTCACGATTCCGCAGGCTTACGTACGGCATCAGGATCTCAACTGGGCCGATCCCTCGCAATGGAGCAATGGCATCACGGCCGGCATGGCCTCCTACAACTTCGATTCCTTCACCTCGCGCAGCCGCGGCGTGGATAGCACCAATGCATTCCTGGGGTTGAACACAGGTCTCAACATAGGTGGCTGGCGGCTTCGCCAGCAAGGGAGCGTGCAATGGAGTACAGGGCGACATGTCACGTATCACAGTGCCAACGCCTATCTCCAGCATGATGTCACGCCGCTGCGTGCGCAGTTGACGCTGGGCGATACCTATACGCCGGGCGACATGTTTGACAGCGTGCAGTTTCGCGGCGTGTCCCTGGCGTCCGACGATCGCATGTTGCCGGATTCGCAGATGGGTTTCGCACCTGTCATTCGCGGCACGGCTGCGAGCAATGCCTTGGTCACGGTGCGCCAGAACGGCCAGATCATTTACCAGAAGAATGTCCCGCCGGGCCCGTTCGTGATCAGTGACCTGGCGGCCACCGGTTCTTCCGGAAATTTGACCGTTACCGTGACAGAAGCCGACGGCACCACCCGAACACGCTTAGTACCGTTTGCCGTGACGCCCGAATCGCTGCGTCCAGGCATCACACGCTATCGCATCGGTGCAGGCCAGGTAATCGGCATGCCATTCCGGCATGCGCCCAAGATTCTTCAAGCCACCTGGCAGCATGGTTTCAGCAACATGCTGACCGGCTATGCCGGGGTGACGGCTGCAACGGGCTACGAAGCTGCGCTGGTAGGTACCGCCTTGAACACGCGCGCCGGTGCAATCACCTTCGACATCACCCATGCCCATACCAGTCTGTCTGGACTAAGCATGCAGGGCAGCAGTTTCCGCCTCGGCTACAGCAAGACCTTCGAGCCGTCCAACACCTATGTTTCGTTGGCGGCCTACCGGTATTCCACTGGCGGATACCTGGGGCTAAACGATGCCATGATGATGCGTAGCGCATGGCAGCAAGGCAATTATGCCGGTATCGCCCGGCAACGCAGCAGTCTCAACCTTGATATCAATCAGCCGCTAGGTGGCAATTGGGGTTCGATCTACCTCTCCGGTTCGGACACCCAATACTGGAATATAAGCAAAGACATCACTTACAGCCTGGGTTACAGCAATTCGTACAAATCGATTTCATATTCGATTTCAGCCCAGCGCACTTACGATATTCCTGGCGCCGGCAATGCATTTGCGAATGCCTTCTCGCCATCCGGTTGGCCATCGCAGACATGGCAAGGGCGGGGCCGCGCCGATACCCAGTTCATGGTGCAGATCTCCGTGCCGCTTGGCAGCAACCGGCATCCGATGTCGCTCAGCACGCAATTCACCAATGACAGCCAATACGGAAAAACATTGCAGGCTGCGCTGTATGGCAGTCTTGGCAGTAATAACCAATTCAATTATGGCGTATCGGCGTCGCCATCGCTGTCGCAAGGCGCCAACAACTACAGTCTCAATGCTTCGTATCAGGGCAGTGATGGCAGCATTGGCGCTACCTGGGGGCAGAGCGGCGGCTCCAGCACGCTCGGCTTGCATGCGACGGGTGGCCTGGTGATTCATTCCGGCGGCGTCACCTTTACCCAGCAATTGACGGGTGATGGCGTCGCCCTTATCCATGCGCCGCATGCGAAGGGTGCATCCGTCAATGAAATGGGCGGTACCGTCAAGGTGGATAGCCATGGCTATGCGGTGGTGCCCTATGTGCGGCCCTATCGCATCGATTCCTTCACGTTGGATCCGTCCGGCCTGCCTTTCGGCGTGGAATTGAAAGACACCAAGGAATATGCCGTGCCGCGTGCTGGCGCCGTGGTGCTGTTGAACTACCGTACGGACAGTGGCCGTCCTGTATTGATGGACGTGACCCGCGATAACGGCAAGCCTCTGCCGTTTGCGGCAAACGTGCTCGATGCCCAGGGCCAAAGTGTGGCGGCGGTGGGACAGGATAGCCAGATTGTCGCCAACGATCTCCCCGATCATGGTCAGTTGACTGTGGTCTGGGGCAGCAACGATAACCAGCGCTGCAGCATTGATTACACGCTACCCAAGGCAAACGGCAAACCGGGTTATGTACGCATGCATGCAACATGTATCGGTGGCGGCATGATGGCCGAAAAGGACGCGCCACCCCAAGTGCCGAAGCAGGCTTCAGTGGTTCCGCAAGCGCAGTCGCGGGACAAAAATGCAAATGAAAGCCGCGTTTCGGCGCGCGCTTATCAAGCCCCCAATTGATCAACGAGAGGTGATGGCATGAAAACGTGGATGAAACTCCTGTGCGTGCTGTTCCTGATGGGATGCGGCGTGCATACGGCGAAGGCGGCGGCAACATGCGCAGCCAACTTAAACATTCCCTTGAAGGTAACCGTATTCACACGGGCTACCGCGGTGGTCGCCAATCCCAGTGTGGGGGCGCCCATACCTCTGGGGCCGTGGCAGCAGAGTGCGACAGTGAATATTGGCCAGTGCCCAGTGGGCCCTATCTACACACAAATGCAGCTTGCATCAGCTGTGGCGGCAACCCTTTCTGCTGCAGAGGCGGGTTGCAATGGCCGTACCGCGAGTCTCGAATATGTACAGCAGTATGGCGGCGGCGGTGGGAACAGCCCTGTAGCGGTTGCCCTGGCGCTGACCCTGAGCGCCAACAATAATCCGCCGACCGCCGCCACTACGCAAACCTGCCTCAATACCACGGCCTGGAAGCCCACCCTGAGTGGCATCTCTCCAGTAAAACTTTATGCCCAGCTCTGGGTGCGTCCCTACCTTGTCGCCCCGGTCGCCCCTGGCACCAGTGCAAACCTGGTTGATGGCGACAATTATTATTTTCTGGGTGGCCAAGGCATCCGGTTCGGCCAGACCAACTTGGCGGCGGACGCGGCCTTCAGACATATTTCGATACAGTTCGACTCACCACTGGCCTTCGTTACGCCGACCTGCGGTTTCGTGCCGGACGTGTTCCAAAGCCTCGGCAACCATGCGCCCTCGGATTTCGCTACCGCGGGTACCGCATCGGCCTACTACGATGTCAACCTGGTCGCGGACAGAAGCTGCAACGTCAGCAATATGCGGCTCACCTTCCAGGGCAACAGCTACCCGGGTGATCCAAGCCTGTTCGCAACGTATGAAAAAGACAACGTCACCTCCACCGGCCTGGGCGTGGAATTGGACTGGAACGGCACGACCCCCGCGCCCATCCAGATCAAACCCAACGACTCCCTCGATATGCCGGTGAAAAGCGGAGCGGGCGCCCTATATCCCTTCAAGGCCAGGCTGGTGCACCCCGACAACAGCCCGCTGCAAAGCGGAGCCGGGCATGCCGATATCACCGTCGAAAATTTCTATTACTGATCGGAGCCACGCGCCATGAAACGCACGCTTTTTCGCCGCGCCATGCGCGGGTGCATTGGGCTGGGAGTCCTGCTGCTAGGCATGCCAGGCCTCCATGCACAGCAGCTTTCTCCCAATGAAGGCACGCCGGTGCACATGCACCTGTTCTTCAGCCTTACCGAGGCCACTTGCCAGATTACAATCGATCCCAAGCCAGTGTCCCTGGATGCGCTGTCGTCCAGCATTGCGAACCTGCCCATGGGAGCTGTCGACTGGGACAAGGCGAAACCGGTAACCCTGGAGCTGGATGGCTGCGGCAACAGCATCAGTTCAGCTACTTTTTCCTTCAAGGCCAACCCGGCGCCCGGCGACCTGAACTACTTTCAGCAGACAGGCACCGCCCAGGGCATCGCTATCGCGCTGAGCAGCAGTCAGGATGACAGCGGGCTCATTCACGCCAATGGTGATCAGAAGAGCCTCAAGACTGTGGCGGTAAACGGCGGAAAGGCAGGGCTGCCTTTATGGGTGGCCGTGGCACACGTGGGCAGTGTCCAGGCGGGCGGCATCGTGGGAGCTATCGAATTCAGCATGACGTATGAGTAGCTCGCTCAGGACGTCCGTGAGAAGCAGCGGGCCACTGCGCGGATGGAAAGCGGATCATGGCGCCCCGCATCAACAATATGGCGCTATAGGGTAGAGATGCCGTGCGAGCGACGCATGGATTTTCCCATCATCGTCCAGCACCCTTGCGCCGTTATTGACCGTTTTTGCGTAGTAGCCCGCGCATGTCCCTGCACGGAAAGACCGGCGCGCATGCCGTGAAAGCCAGGGAAGAGCCCTGGAGCCAATCGAAGAAAGCCGGACCGGGCACGGTCACCAGCGCGAGCGCGATTGGCGAGTTTGACTATTTTCGCTTCTAACATCCATCGCGGACATCAGTCGCCACTTCATCCCGATGCGCTAGAGCAACAGCGCCAGCGCCAGCCTCATGCCCGGTGCCTTATCGTTGCCGGAATAAACATGAAATCTTGAGCGCGGCGATCAAACCGGACGACTTGTCGTGGGGAGAGATGTATTCGCCATGCATGTCATGCGTTTTGCGTATCACAAGCGCAAGCTTGCCGGTTTCACTAGCTACCGTGGTGTGTGTATGGGCAGGCCACGCTACGATCATTGAGGCCGGCTCATGCGCCTGATCGATGAGAGCATTAATCCCGGATTTCAGCCTATAACCGCAATGAACCAAGGACTAACATGCCTTACGGGAGCCACTGATTGGTCTTCAGTGAGGTCTCCCTTTTATCCGAATTATTCATTAGGGATGGGAGATCAGAAATGCCTAACAATGCGCTTGTAACCATACAGGTCTATCCGGAGGTTGCTGGATTTCCTCTGCTTCAGGAATTTAGCCTTACCGGTGGCGGGATGGTGCAACTACCCGCGGCAACCAGTGATACCGATGACAATGTTCCCATCTACGTGCAAGTTACACTCACTAACGCAGATACGGATCCGCTGAACACCTATAGCGTTGAATATTCCATTACGCCCGTGTCGGGAACGCCAACCGTAGCGCTGGTCCAGAACAGAGGCGGGTCACCCGTCTCCGGGCATGACACAATCAGCGATTCGGACATTGTCGCTTATTATTCCGACTGCATTATTGTGGGCGAAACGACCGGGACCCAATCTTTCAAGATCACCGCACAGTTGAAGAAAAATAATGTGAACGTAGGCGCGCCTTTGAGCACCACGGCAGCGTACGGCTCGAAGATCTACAGCACGTCCATGAGTCCTTCCAGCGAGATACTGAAGAACGCCTGGGATGGCACCTCTAATCCTCCGCCCGCCAATCAATCGGTCAAGTATTTCTATGAAGTGACGCAGGCATCCGATTACGGCCAGAAAATTCAGTGCCAGACCTATCTGCGTGTAATTAATCCCATCAACGAAGCAGATCAAAATCCACCTACCTTGCCGATTGTCTATGCCGATACCACTGTCGCCCAGTTGACGCGGGTACCCGCGGCGCTTTTCTCCCAGGCGAATGACGTTAACTTCCTTGGGCAGGACGGTACCCAACTCACGACGCAAGAAATGGGCGTGGTTTATACGGCGGAAACGAATGCTGCCTCGGGTCAAGTGACCTACACGATATCGCCGGGACAAATGAAAGTGAGTATATGGATGACAGCCGAAGGTGGTGTGTTCTCGGTAAATTTTGCATCCAATGATCGCAGCGGTGCTGATTTTCTGTTCTTCAAACCCTTGGGCGTTGGATCAGGAGGAACGCTGGGAACTCTTAACGTCAGCAGCAGTAATATCGTTTTAAATACGTATCCCGATAGTTATGTTTACGTCCAAAAACCAGATATTCTTGAAGGCGACCAGTCCAATGCTGGGGTTATTATCGTTCAGACAGCCGATGGCGCTATGAGCCTTGGGGCTGGTCCGAATGTCATGTCGACGTATCTGAATAGCGTCCCTGTGCCATTAACAGCATTGTTAGGAAGTGAGAACTATATTCGCCTCGTAGAGCGGGCCAATACCTTGGGCACCGCCTTTAAATACAGTTACGCGTGGCCCCTCACTACAGAAGGTACTTTTGTACCAAGGCCGTTGCCGAATGTCATTCGTACCTATGACGCGCCGACGATTCCCGTTTCCGGTACCATCGATTGGTATTCGGTAAGGAACGGCCTGGATGTCACGGTCACGTTCGACCCTCAAATTTTTAAAGCGGGCGATACGGTATTATTGAATATCTATCTGGATGGTTATGTTCCTGGAACGGACCAACCCAAGGGAAATGTGTTCCCGATGGATTACGTCATTCAATCGGGTGACTTGCAGTATGTCTTCCATATCGGTCAGCATCTCCTGATCAATTATGCATTTTCCACTCGTGGTGATCCGGGATACTTCTTCGCGGATTATCAACTTAAATCAAACCTCAACGTTTACTCGAAGGTGCTTGGGGCAAATGGAAGTCTCCTCCTTAATACCATTCCGGGCGATGGTTAATGCGTGAGAATGCCGAGCAAGCCGCCTAACTGGCGAGCTGGAAGCGGCCTGGCATTTGCCAGGCCGCTGGAGCTTTTTGACTCCTGTCAAAAAGCCTGAACCCAGGCAAAGATCTCCCGTGGGTGGAGGCATGCCTGGCAACGTTATGGCTCTTGGAACTTGAGGGACAGCTTATGCCGGGCGCGATTTCCGATATCAGTGTTTATCATTTCGTGGGACAGCAGCTTTCCATTGTCCCTTTTGCGGGAAGGCTGCTGCCTGCCGGAGAGCGGGGTTACTTCATTATTGAAGCTACGGTAGTAGGCGTCGACGACACGCGAGACTGGGCGGTGCAATTCTCTATCGATGCAACCCCATCGTCCCCGGACATAGCGTTATCGGTGTCGCGACCTGAAAACCCGGCGCCGTTATATACCGGTTTTGTGAATGGCAATCTAAAAAGGACGGCATGGGTTGAATGCAGCATCGATGGTGAAACAGACCCTGCGTCTTCGCAGACCTTCCGGATTAAAGCGGAACTGTATCAGGGCACGATACTTGTCGACACCAAGGAGATTCCGGATAGTGCACCGTACTACACATCGCGGGACATCGACGATGGGGAGTATTTTTCCTTGCGTCGATTGGTAAATGTATGGGATGGATCCAAGCCCGCGCCTGACAATCAGGTAGCCGATTTCAATTTTCAGCTCCGCGCACGCAATTATCCGGACGAAGTAGTGAGCTTCCCCGCCTCGGTTCGCGTGCTTTATCCGAGTGCCGCCCAGGTGTTCAATGGTGTGCCATTTGGTGCTGCATCAAAGCCATTGGAGCCTGTAACCACTTACGTACTTGTCGAAGACCAGCCCGTCGGCGCCGATGGCACCGAGGTAGAGGATGGCTCGAAGGCGTACGAAGTTTATCCAGACGAAGATGGAAGGTGCGCGTTTGCTTTTATTTCAAGCGCAATCAACGCACAGAACTGGATCAACGCATCGTTTTCGGTGTCCGGTTTTCCACCACGTCAGCGCTATTTTTATATTTTGAACATGCCTGAGCCGGGTACGGGCGGGTCGCTCGGCAGTCTGGTGGTTCCGGATGCACCCAATGGCGTGCTTGATCTCAACAGTTACAAGAATAGTGCGCTGGGTCTCTATCTTCGCACAGTGCCAACAAATCTCCTGTTCCAGCCGGCTTGCATCATTACTCAGCATAAGGGGGCGCAGGGCATAAATTATACGTTGGCCAAGGACTCATCCATGTCCATTCTGCAAAGAAACGAGACCATCAATATTGATACGACGCTTGCTACAGGTCCGAACGCAGACAACTATATCTGGGTATTCACATCGAATTCTAATGGGATAGCGATTACCCATTCCAACGCGTTTGGTCTTCTTGTCGAAGGTGAGTTCGGCCCGTATCCTGATCCGGATAAATACCGTTACTTCCTGCCACCTATTATCGACACGGACAAAATCGATTGGAATGCAGTGAAAGACGGGTTGGACGTAACCGTTCTTATCGCCAATAATCCTCATGAAGGCGTTAGCCTGAAACCAGGTCAGATCATTGTATTGAATCTTTATCTCAATGCTTTTGTGCCTGGTACGGCGACCACGTTTGGGCATAGGGTGACATCCGATCCTTATACGATCGGACTTGCCAGCGAAAAACTGCACGTTTTTCATTTCGACGTAAGCAACTTCCACGGCTATGACGAATCCAGGGACGGCACGATGGGCACGTTCATGGCCGATTACTATGTTACCGGCGGAGGGATCGCCATTGACAAACCGGTCTACTCATTCATTCTTGGTGAGGATGGATCCATTCCCCTGGATACGGTTCCGCCGCTTCCTGTGGGTGGCAGTCCACCGCAGCAGGTGACGGCGTCACTAGGCAGAAAAAAAACATCCATGCGTAACACCAGGTCGCCCAGAAAACGCTAGACGTGGCTGCGACAGCTCGGAAGATGAAGATGCGGGCGGCATGCCAATGGGCCTGAGCATCACAGTGAGGATACGCAGGCGCTGCGGCATTGCGGATAAGAGAAAGGAGCATGCGTAACGTGGAAAAGCCTTGCGTGCCAGATGGCCACCCGGCGGGCACAACCAGGGAATATCTCTGGGTTGCACCGGCAGGGCGCGACGCTTGCGGGTATTACCGCATGGCCGTGCCTTCCGGTGTTTTTTTCCAAAAGGGAAAGGGCCTTTGGATGAATAGCCAGATTCCCGGCAACCCGGATTGGGTCAGGAAACGCGAGGCGCAAACGGGTGAGCGCTGCCTGGCCATCGTAACGCAGCGTCAATATGAGCCGCATCAGGTTCAGTGGATGAAAGCATACCGGGACGCCGGATTTTACATAGTGATGGATATCGATGACTTGCTCTGGCATGGGCCGGAGCAGTCGTGCTTCCGCATGTCGGGCGAACAACGCAAGGCTCTGCGTATTAACCTCGCATTGGCCGGCCACGTTGTGACGACTAATCCTTATTTGGCCGAACAGATCAAGGTATTCGCACCCGATGTCAAGGACGTGCGGATACTTCGCAACAGGGTGAGTGAAGTCGATTTTTGCGAGCCAAGATCACGCCAGCCGGGAGAGCGGCTACGTGTCGCCTATATGGGGGGCATGAATCACCAGGGCGATGTCAGGCAGATCCTTCGCGCTATCAAGGAAACCGCCAGGGAAATCGAGTGGTTTTTCTTTGGAACGACAGAGCGCTTGGTCGACAAGACAGGTAAGTCCATTCGCGAACGCACACGCGTGCCGCCGGCATTGCGCGGTTTGGGTGGAAGAGTCAATGTGCTGCCCCCCCAGAAAGTGGATCAGTTCTTGTCTTTCTGCAAGGCGCAACATTTTCATCTTGCGCTGGCGCCGCTGGAAGATCACCCATTCAATCGCGCAAAGTCCGATCTGAAACTGCTCGAAGCGGGCGCCATGGGCGTTCCTTGTGTCGCTTCGGCAGTGCATCCCTACAGAGAGAGTCCTAATCCATTGGTAAAGCCTTGCGCCGACGCATGGAAAAGCTGGGTTGACGAGATCAGGGCGTACGCCAGTGACGAGCCGCGGCGCCTGGCGGATGCCCATGCCATGCGCGCGTACGCCTGGGCAAGGCGGTTTGAGGCGGAAGATACGGCGGAAGAGGTGTTTTCGGCCTGGATGCCGCAAGGCGCGTGCGTATAAGCCAGCAGGCAGGTGTTTATTGCTGTTTGCGTGTTTTCCTCAATCATGTCGCGTTTGAATGCCACTACGAACTCGCATCAGGCAGGACTGCCCTCCATCGCAGTGTGAAGTTTCCACCCCATCTGGGAAGCCTGTGTGCAGGAGTTACATACGCCGGTTGAGTGAGTGACGCTATCTGGCAGTGCAACCCACTCTGTTCGGATGCTTGTCGGATACCCATGCGGCAGAGACACGCCACGTCATGCATGTTATGGGGCGGCTTGTACCAGAGCGGGTTCGCGATAGATCTGCATATCATGCCCGCGTTTCTCGACCGGGCCGATGGCAGGCGGCCAGTGGCGGCCGATCACGTCGTGACGTACCCAGGTGGGATAACCCAGCCGGGTGGCATCCGCGTGATAGCAAGGGTCGTCGGTAAGCCCGGCATCTTTGTCCCAACGCCACCGCAACACGCGGAACAGATCGCGGCGCACCAATAAGAAGCCTGCCGTGTTCATATGTTCCTGCAGGTCGATGTCGCCGGAAAACAACGGACGGCTGGTAGTCTGGCGACGCATGCCATCCACTTCGATCGCCCACGCGTCATCGCCATCGGTGTCGATTCGCGCGCAACGTACGCGTGGTCCTTTGAGGCAATAGGTCGGCACATGCCCGCCTACGATGGGCCAATCTACCTCGAGGAGGCGCTGGAGGGTAATCGCCGGCACGGTAATGTCCGAATCCAGGAAAAGAATATGCGAGGCCCCCACGTCGTGCGCATATTGCGTGATTAGATTGCGGCCAGTGCAGATGCGCGCCAGGCGATTGTTCGAGTCTAGACAAAGAGCATGATCATCCAGGCTGAATGTCCAGGTGGCGCTCGGCAGCGCCTTGAGCTCGCGGAGCACGGACGCGTGGACATCGGGGCCGCGCGCATCGATTTCCAATGCGGCGAAGAACGTTACATCCGAAAGCGCCGCCATGGCGCGGGCATTAACCAACCAGGATGAGACTTGCAGCGCATGGTCGTACTTGTAAGGAGGAATGGTTGTTCCGATGACGATCATGTGGGAGTCCTTGCCTGTTGTGGATTCGCGCTAAAAAGCGTCTCTAATCTATGGGAAAACAAGCATCTTGGTATGTCATCAAAGTGGGATGATTGATCCCGGTTTTGATGGTTTATCCCTTTCTATCCATGATTTAGTCTGAATAAACCAGGCTCCGATCGAGCGACTGGCGTAGTTTGTTTTTGAAGGGTGAGGCAGCCATCAAATCAACTGAGAGAATCCCCATGAGCCTAAAAGACTTCTCGTCGCTGAATGTAATTATTACGGATGCTGCCCCTTTTTATTCTGGCGATTACCCTTTGAATCCTTATAACGTTGCCGTGGTAAGAGGCCCTGCCGGCATGAAGGGTACGGCATCCGTCACGGCCGGACCGGTGATCGTTGATGCCAATGGTTATCCGGCGACTGATCTGCCTATCATTCTCGACGATAGTGGTTACGCGAAATTCTCGCTGAGATACGGAGCAGACAGCTTGGCCAACCGCAACCGCAACCGCAGCATGCTGCCGTCGTCGTTGGTCACCATTTATCCTGATGTCAGTTCGGCGAGCCTGCAGCCGGTGGCTCGTCCTACGTTCTTCAGAAACTGGATGCAGGACCAGCTTGACACCGCACCCAATGTCCGCGCGTATGGCTATACCACCGGTGCGCCGAGCCAGAACGACGATGCCCGCATGGTTGCGCCGTGTTCGGTATACATAAGGGTCTATAACCGGGTAGATACATTCAAATTCACGAAAATCCACGCCAACGTTGCGAGCCGTACTCCGGGCGACCTTGTGACGACATATATCAATACGCCCGGCGTGCAGGATGCGGATATTCCTTTGAGCCGTAACGAATGGGCGTCTTTCAATCTCTTTGACAAGAGCGGCAACGATGTCAATGCGGTAGTCACCGTGACCCTTCCCGAATCCTCGGACGGGGATTATATGTTCATTGGCATCCGCTTCTATGCGGCGGCTTCCTGGCCGAAATCGTAACTTGCCGGCACACATTATGTCGCATTGGCGGGACGTCTCGCATCATTGGCTGTAAGAACGTGAACAGGACATTCACCCATGGGAACCTTCGACACCGGCCTGCTTCTTGCTCCTGACTTTCCCCAGGCCGATAACCCAGGCCGCCTTATTGATGCCGGGCAAGTTCCAATTATTTATGCGGTCATCAAGCCTTGGATGAATCCGCACAGGGGAGACCAGATCGTTGTTTCCTTCAATGGAAATATCCATTTCCCTTACATCGTGGATGACCCGAGTCTCGATAGTTTTCGGGTTCCGTGCTACTCCTTCATGATACCCGATGGGCAATACGCCCCATCCTATACGGTCACGGAGTCCATCGGGCAAAGTACCGTATCTGCGCCGGCCGATCCGTTTACGCTCATAAACTCCGCGGTGGTCAGTTATCCGCCGCTGCAATTTATAGATGCTGTGATAAAGGACGACACGTCCACGTTGATGTACGGAGCCATCGCGGCCCATGGCGGCGCGCGGGCCTTCGTGACCTATTACGACATTCGGTCCGGAGATCAGGTGGACATTTATTGGGCGGGATCGGACGCAAGCGGGGTTGAGGCTCCACAAGCCTCCCAGACCATCCATTACACGGTGGGGGATAGCGATATTCATGCGGGAGGGATATTGGTCACCTTCGATGCCGACAAAGTCATCGGACTTGGCAATAGCGGCAAAGGAAAGGGATGGTATTTCGTTCGCAAGGACAATGAGCCTATACCGCCGAATCCGACCGCAGTCAGATTGTCATGGGTGGATGTCAACCAATTGCAGATAACGTCTACGCGGTTCGCTCCCCTTCGTTCTGGCGATTACCAGTTCAACCCCTATAACCAGGTGAACCTTTTTGGCCGTCCGGGCGTCCCTGTTACGGCGTCGGTCGATCCAGTGGCCGTGATTCTTGAAGCCGAAACGAGCGATGATCCAACCACCTATCCCTTTCAGTTGGACGAGCAGGGGAGAGGCACGTTCAAGGTGGCCTATATCGGTACGGACAACCATACAGGTGGATCTGTCCTGGTATCGGCGTTCACCCAATCCACGGAAATGGTGAATCAAAACCCGGATCTTGCGGTGTGGACGACAGCTGTTTTCAGTAACTATCTTGTCGGGCCGGGCGACATCAAAGCATACCGTTATACGACGAATGCCATTGCGGATGGGAAGACGGCCTGCATGATTTGCCTTGTCGTCGATGTGAACACCGCGGCGCCTTACCTGCAGGTAAGCATCAGGGAAACCGATAGTCATGCTTCCATCATTGGCGGCATCCATACCGGCAAGACAAATCAGATTTACTGGAACAAGCAGGATGGCACGGCCACGTTCAGGGTCATTAATGATGTTGCTGAAGTTGTCACCTTGAATATCGATCTGCCAGGTGCGATGCAGCCAAGCTCTATCAACGATCCATACGTAACGCTGAGTTTCATCAGCTTTCCCGATTTTCATATCAGTTAGATCACGCGCCGAAGGCGGGTTTCAGCAATGCCAGACATGTCCCTGTTGAAAATGCCTACGATGCCTCTTGAATCCGAATTCACGGCGCCTCACCGTGCCTGTCCGCATCCGGAGTACTGGCACGCGCCGGACAATGATTCCAGTGAAGTCGAGGTTTCCGAGCTGGTCGGTGCCTTGGTGCGCGCCATCCAGCCTGAGCTGGTGATCGAAACGGGAACCGCTTATGGGTATACCGCGAGGGAGATTGCTCGGGCACTCACCCGGAACGGCCATGGCCGGCTCATATCCCTGGATGTGGATGCTGACCGCATTGCATACGCCGAACAGTTGCTTGAGGCAGCTGTTACCGAGCACAGCGTGGAGCGAGCCCGTTTCGAGATGCGGCGCCAGTCGTCATTGGATTACATGCCATCCGAGCCCATCCACTTTGCCTGGTTTGACTCACTGTATGAACTTCGCGCCCAGGAATTCAAACGATATCGGGCAAGCGACCAGCTACGTGCGGGAACGATCGTCGGCTTTCATGATTGGACATCAGGATTGCGCGGCCATTACATGGATGTTCGCAAAGAAGTGGAAGGGTTGGCTTATGAGGGATGGCTGCGGCCCATTTTTATTCCGACGCCGAGGGGCGTCGTGCTGGCGGAAGTGCTGTGAACAGACGTGCCTGGAAATGGACGACTTGAAAGGATGCCTTGTGCTCCGCAGACGGGATGTGTGATCCCGAATTTGAATATACGGCCGCGAGCGTTTGGTGATTAGGCTAAGCATGGATAGACGGCAAGCCATCGCCTATCCGGTCCGAAAGGTTTTTCTTCGATAGCGTTGGTGCGCAAGAAGCGTAGAAGGGAGTAAGGCATCGTGACGTCCCCCAATAAACCGGGTCATCCTGTTTCCAAGGCCACACCGCTGGTCAGGCTCACGACCCAAAAGGATAACGCTCCTGCGGATCCCTCTTACGTTACGAACACCACTTACCAGAACGAAGTGGAAATGGTCGTCGTCGACCAGAACAGTGAGTACCCGCCGGGTTCACAGGTTACGTTCAAGTTGATGACCAAGTCAGGTTTGGATCCCTTCGATTCGAGCAGTGATGCCTATCTGAGCATGACAGCCAAGTTTGTCGATGATAAAGGCAACCTTGTCGGAAACACGTATCACAGCACGACCCAACTCATGGGTGACCGTGATGCCTCTTTTGTCGATAGCGTGGCGGAACACGTATGGCTCTACGGACAGGCGGACGCCTATAAGGTTTTCAACAGCCGGGAATTCACCTTCACGTCGCCAACGCCAACGCCAACGCCAACGCCAACGCCAACGCCAACGCCAACGCCGACGCCAACGCCAACGCCAACGCCAACGCCAACGCCAACGCCAACGCCAACGCCAACGCCAACGCCAACGCCAACG
>NZ_JBZEGI010000148.1:0-263 GCF_058216415.1 Dyella sp. SYSU CM1112
ACGCCTTACGGAACGACCGCCTTAGGCACCCCGCCAAATGGGCCGGGTTATACGGGGCACGTTAACGACCCCGAGACGAATCTCGTCTATCTGCAAGGACGGTATTACGATCCGGCAACTGGACACTTTCTAAGTGTCGATCCGGTAAGTGTAGTGCCGGGTAATTCGTCCAATTTCAAACGGTACGCTTACGCAAACAATAATCCGATTGTAAACGTCGATCCAAATGGTAGACAGACCCTACCGCTTTCGAACGAATTAGG
>NZ_JBZEGI010000149.1:0-263 GCF_058216415.1 Dyella sp. SYSU CM1112
GTGGTGCTGGGAAGCGTGCTGGCGCAATGGATGGATCGCGTGCTGGAGATGCAGCTGATTCGCGCCTACACCGATGTGTTTGTGGTCAATCACGCATTGATTGCTGCCTTATTGGGTGCCGCGATGTTGCGCTACTTTTATGTATTGGCGGAGTGGCAAGCGCGACTGGCTGCGGTGGCACACGCCAAGGTCGAAGCGTTGCAGGCGCGCATCCGGCCGCACTTTCTGTTCAACAGCATGAATACGGTAGCAGCGCTGGTGCG
>NZ_JBZEGI010000150.1:0-263 GCF_058216415.1 Dyella sp. SYSU CM1112
GTAGCGTATTGAGCGACTCCACTAATGTCCTCCCTTCTCCCTTCCCCGTTTCCCCTTTTCTTTTCTTCCTTTCTCTTTCCCCCCCCTCTCTCTCTTTCCCTTCCTCCTCTTCTTTCTCCCTTTTCTTCTTTTCTCTTCCCTCTTCTTTCCCCTTCTCCTCCTCTCCTTTTCCCCCTCTCCTTTTTCCCTCCTCTCCTCTTTTCTCTCCCTTTCTCCCTCTTCTCCCCTTCCCTTCTCCTTCCCTTCTCCCTCCTCTCCCCTTC
>NZ_JBZEGI010000151.1:0-262 GCF_058216415.1 Dyella sp. SYSU CM1112
GTCCGATCAGGCCCTCGCCGAGGAACTCCGCAACAAGGGCATTCAGGTAGCCCGACGCACTGTTGCGAAATGTCGAGAGATTCTGCGCATTCCCAGTTCGAGCGAGCGTCAGCGCAATAGCTGAATCTGTACGCCGAAAATCTCTGCGGGAACTTGCAGCTTGACGGAGCAATCCCATATTCAACAACAAGGTCTAGCTTCACGATGTAACGATCGTTTCACGGCGATCCGCGCATCGATCAACGCCGCCGCTGGCGGCCAG
>NZ_JBZEGI010000152.1:0-261 GCF_058216415.1 Dyella sp. SYSU CM1112
GGGGATTTCAAGATACAACTTTCGATGAAAGACACCATCGCGCAGCCGGGTTCCGATCCATCCGCCGTAACGCCATCCAAGATCAGCTCCTCGCCCCCACTGCGGTAGCAGATCGCGCACCTGCTCCGTCGTGCATGACGATGCAAGCGCAAGACACCGCGCTTGCCGTACGAGTGGTGTCGCGGCTGGGTCCGGGTCGACAGTCAGGCGCACCCCGACGGAACCGTCGTTTTGAGACCAGACGCATTGGAACTCCACCGG
>NZ_JBZEGI010000153.1:0-260 GCF_058216415.1 Dyella sp. SYSU CM1112
CCATGCAGCAGGCGGCACTGAAGCTGTGGGCAAAAGACATGAAGGCCAACTATGCCGAGGCACAGAAAGTCGTGCACGCACGGGCCAAGGACAACGGTCTCGCTGCGCTGGGACAGTGGAAGGGCTAAGCCTCCGTTGTCCACCTCGAAGCAGTAGGGAAAGGGCGCCCCAAACTGGCGCCCTTTCTTTTTCTGTGCAGGCAAAGAAAACGGGCGCCACCAGGGCGCCCGTAAAAACCACTCGATACCTTCTTGATCTTG
>NZ_JBZEGI010000154.1:0-259 GCF_058216415.1 Dyella sp. SYSU CM1112
TTCTGACGCGTGTCGCTTTCGATAGATGGCGCAGGTTCCTGGTCGTGCGTCCAATCGGTGGCCTTCTGACGGCGTGGCAACAATGCATCCAGGATGCGATCTTCGGCGCGATCTTCGGCTTGCGTGCGCACGCGTTTCATCGCCAGCTCGCGTGTCAGCTTGTATGCCACATCGGCGAGATCGCGCACGATCGATTCCACGTCCTTGCCGACATAACCCACTTCGGTGAACTTGTTGGCTTCCACCTTGACGAAGGGCG
>NZ_JBZEGI010000155.1:0-258 GCF_058216415.1 Dyella sp. SYSU CM1112
CCGGCGGCGATACGGAACAGCAAGGCGTAACCGATCTGGCCGGCTGCGCCGGTCACGGCAACACGAACGGGGGCTTTCATCGTGGCAACTCCTTAAGGTGCATAAAACAACAAGCCCGCACCTTGATGATGCGGGCCGTGAAAACAAATCAATTCAATTCGGCAAAGAACTCGGCGATGCGCGCAAGCCCAGGTTCCAGTTGAGCCGTGGGACAGGTATAGGAAATGCGCATGGCGCGTGGTTCACCAAACGCCGAAC
>NZ_JBZEGI010000156.1:0-257 GCF_058216415.1 Dyella sp. SYSU CM1112
GGCTCCCTCCCTTGCATGCAACAGGGGAGGGTTGGGGTGGGCGTAGCCGTCACAAAACGGAATCCTGCGTTTCGTGGGGTCTAGCCCTTCCCCACCTCCCCCTGCCGAGCAGGAGGAGGTGCTAAGAGCATCAGCTTGCCGCCAGCGTACGCTTGGCAGCTTCCACCACGCGTTCCGTACTCGGCAGATATTTTATCTCCAGACGGAACAGCGGAATGTGCGTATCCCAGCCGGTCACGCGCTCAACCGGTGCAAGC
>NZ_JBZEGI010000157.1:0-257 GCF_058216415.1 Dyella sp. SYSU CM1112
CACACGGTCGGCCAGAAGGTTTTTGCGCAAGAGCGCACGATCCTGCTTCCCCGGATGTCTTCCGGCGCTTCGAGAACAACGCCTTTTGGCTGAACGCGTAAGCAAACATCCGTAGTGTCCGCGCGGTGTGAATCCTCTCGGCGTGCAGCGAGCGCGAGTACCCCGCAGCGCTGCCATTTTTCATGAAAAATCATTGATGCCACCTGCGATATAGATCACGATATCTAACTGACGTGTCGACGCAGGTACCGCGCGCT